>DASQOS010000433.1:0-4546 GCA_035644375.1 Rhizobacter sp. | reverse complement strand
ATGCCGGCGTTCATGAACGGGTCGATCACGTTCAGTGCGGTGCGCATCGGCGAGTCTTGACGGCCCGCGCGCAGCCCACCGAAGCCACCTTCGAGGCCGACGTAGGACCAGCGGTTCCACATGGCGCCGCTACCAGACAGCGTGCCATTGCTGGCGTCCATGCCGCTCTCCAGCGCGAACACCGCCTTCAGTCCGCCGCCCAGATCTTCGGTGCCGCGGAAGCCGAGACGAGAAGCAGCATTGCGGCCGCTGTCCAGTCGGTTCACCTTGTTAACGCCATCGTCGAACCGTGCGAGAGAGGCATCCATGATGCCGTAGATCGTCACGTTGCTTTGGGCCATGCCAGCACTGGCAAAACACGACAGCAGCGCTGCCGCCAAGATTGATTTCTTCATGATGAGGTCTCCTTGGGTTGAATAGGTCCCCTGCTGGGGCTCCGCGAGCCGCTGACACGCTGCAGCGTGGTCAGATGCCGGCTCACGTTGCGCATTGAACTGGCGCGTGCCCGTCGACCCCAGCGTGGATATGACCGATATCCGTCCAGTTTTGCGTGTGGTATGGACGCGCCGATCCGACGCCTTGGGCTCGCGGTGGCGTGCAGGTGCGATGGACAGCCGGCATATCGTTTTCCCGGGCCGGATGCCAGGTGCTCCAGCACCTGGGCCATGGCCATGGCAGCCTCATCAGGCCAGCCAGGCGCGGTGAAGTCTCAGCTGAAGAGGGCCGCCCATGGGTGGCGCCAAAGCGTCTTCCGACCTCCGGCAGGCAGCCCTGCAAAGGCCCTCCGGCAGCAGAAAATGTGTCGCTGATACAACAACACGGCCATGCCGTCTCGCTTTGGCGGCCGGATCGGCGCGCTCTTAATGCATTTTTAAGGCGTTAAGTGCTAACGCAATGGCTGCACAAAGCACACGGTGACGCGCAGGCCGCCGCGCGCCGAACTGCCGAGCGTGACGCTCGCGCCGTGCCGCAGCGCGATGCTGCGAACGATCGCCAGACCCAGGCCGGTGCCCTCTTCCCCGTCGTTGGCGCGGCGGTAGAAACGGTCGAACACGCGCTCGTGTTCGGAAGCCGGAATGCCCGGGCCGGCATCGTCCACCTGCAAGGTCGGCACCCCGGCATCGCTGAAGACGCGAAGCTCCACGCGCGAACCCGGCGGCGAATAGCGCACGGCGTTGTCGGCCAGGTTGCGCACCAGCCAGGGCAGCGCCGCTTTGTCGGCATTGACCAGGGTCGGCTCGTCGGCAATCAGCTCGAACTCGCTGCCGCGCGACAACGCGTATGGCGCGGTGTCGGCCAGCGCTTGGCGCACGAGTTCGTTCAGGTCCAGCCGCTCCATCGCCACAGATTCGGCGCCCGGTTCGCTGCGCGCCAGAACCAAGAGCTGCTCGACGATGCGCACCGCGCGCTCGATGCCCGCAGCCAACGCCGTGGTGGCTTGCGCACGCTCGCTTTCATCGCCGGCGCGTTTGAAGGTTTCGAGTTGCAGCTTCAGCGCCGTCAGCGGTGACCGCAGTTCGTGCGCCGCATCCGACACGAAGGCGCGCTGGTTGTGCAGCGCATTGCCGAGCCGTTGCAGCAAGCTGTTGAGCGCACTGACCAGTGGCGACACCTCGTCCGGGAGACCTTGTGCCGACAAGGGTTCGAGCAATTGCTCGCCACGCTCGCGCAGCTGGTTCGCCACGCGTCGCAGCGGCGACAGCGTCAGCGCCACCAGCCACCAGGCCGTCAAACCCATCAGCGGCGTCAGGAACAACAGCGGCAGCACGCTGTGCAAAGCCGCGTGGGCCGCCAGCCGCTGGCGAATCTGCTTGGGCTGCGCCACCTGGATCACGCGCATCGGCGTGGCAACGCTGAAAGTGCGCCAAGTCTGACCCTCCACGCTGACATCGGCAAAACCCAGCAGCGCCCGGGCCGGCAAGGCGTTGTGGTCACGGCTGGCGTAGATGCTGCGGCCGTCCACGGTCCAGATCTGCACCACGAAATCGAACTGCTCGTCTGCCAGCGCGCTCGCCTGGTCGGGCTCGATCTCGCCCTGGTCGCGCAGCGACAGCGCCATCTGCCGCAGCTGGTAGTCGAACAGCGCCTCGGTTTCGCTCAGCACGTTGCGGTAGGTGATGGCGCCCATCACCAGCGCGACCACCGCAAGCATGGCGAGAAGCGCCAGCAACAAGCGTGTTCGTATGGAATTCATGGAGCCCCCACGTCGCTTCGCTCCTGCCCCCCAAGGGGGCGCGGCCGGGCTTGGGGCGGCCCGGCGCCCGGCCGAACCAGCTTCGCTCCACCGCTCATCATGTCTGCTCCCCCGTTCCAACGAAGTAGCCCACGCCGCGCATGTTTTGAATGAACTCGGCCCCCAGCTTGCGGCGCAGTTGGTGGATGTAGACCGACACGGCGTTGCTTTCGATTTCTTCACCCCAGCCGTACAACCGGTCTTCCAGCTGCGCACGCGACAGCAGCGCGCCAGGCCGCGCCATCAGCGCTTCGAGCACGGCGAACTCGCGCGCCGACAACAGCACCGGCACGCCATCGTGCGTCACCTGGCGTGTGGCCGGGTCCAGCGTCACGCCGCCATGCGAGAGCAGCGGCTGCGCACGCCCGCTGTGACGGCGCAGCACGGCGCGCATGCGGGCATTGAGCTCGTCCAGCTCAAAGGGTTTGGCCAGGTAATCGTCGGCGCCGGCATCCAGCCCGGCGACGCGGTCTCCCAACGCATCACGCGCGGTCAGCACGATCACCGGCGTGGCATCGCGGCGAGCGCGCAGATCGCGCAGCACCGCCAGGCCGCTCTCGTCGCCCGCAGCGGCCGCGCTGCCCTGCGGCCCGCCTTCGGGCAGACCGATGTCGAGCAGCACCAGGTCGAAGCGCTCGCTGCTCAGCGTGGCCTTGGCCGAGGCCACGTCGCGCACCCAGTCGACGGCGTAGCCTTCCTGGCGCAGCGCAATGCGCAGGCTGTCGCCGATCATGTGATCGTCTTCCACCAGCAGCAGGCGCATCGGTCGTTTCAGGTCGTGGCATCGGAGCGGAAAAGCATACCCGCTCCATGGGTGCGGCCATGGCTGGCATCACGCGGTATCGTGCCGTCCTTGTCTCTTGTCGTGTTCACAGCCCGAAATCATGACCCACGCGCTGCGCAATACCCTGCTGTCGTTTCGCGACCTGCTGCTCACCGCCGGGCCGCTGTTGTTCCTGACGCTGTTGCTGCTCGGCCTGGCGTACTGGGTGCTCGACCCGACGCCGCCCAAGCACGTGGTGCTGGCCACCGGCGCCGACCAGAGCGCCTATGCCGAGTTCGGCAAGCGTTATGCCGAGCTGTTGAAGCAGCACGGCATCACCGTGGAACTGCGGCCCACCGCCGGCGCCGCCCAAAACCTGAAGCTGCTGCACGACGCGACATCGGGTGTGGACATCGCCTTCGTGCAAGGCGGGGCAGATGAACGCGACCGGCGTCCTGCCGATGAAGACGACGACGCGCTGGTGTCGCTGGGCAGCCTGTTCTACGAGCCGGTGTGGCTGTTCTACCGCGAAGACTCCGCCAAGCGCCTGCTGCCGAACCCGTCGTCGCCCCTCAGCCGGACCGGCAAGACCGGCAAGCTGCCCGACGCACCGGCCACCTACACCTTGTCCAGCCTGGCCCAACTGCCCGGCTGGAGGATCAACATCGGCGAGCGCGGCAGCGGCGTGCCCAACGTGATGCGCAAGCTGCTCGACGCCAACCACATCGACACCAGCTCGCTGACGCTGATGCGCGAGAAGCAGACGCCCGCGGTGGTGGGTTTCCTGGCGGGCGACATCGACGCGGTCGTGTTTGCCTCGGCACCCGAATCGCTGATGGTGCAGATGCTGCTGCAAACACCGGGTGTGAGGCTGTTCGACTTTGCCCAGGCCGATGCGTACGCGCGGCGCTTTCCGTTCATCACGCCGGTGACGCTGCCGCGCGGCGTGGTCGATCTGGCGCAAGACCTGCCGCCCAACGACGTGCGCCTGGTGGCGCCCACCGCCACGCTGGTGGCACGCAAAGGCACGCATCCGGCGCTGGTGCAGCTGTTTGTTCAGG
Organism: Rhizobacter sp.; assembly: GCA_035644375.1. Taxonomy (GTDB): domain Bacteria; phylum Pseudomonadota; class Gammaproteobacteria; order Burkholderiales; family Burkholderiaceae_C; genus Rhizobacter. The sequence continues at coordinate 489 of DASQOS010000433.1, read as the reverse complement.
CCGCCAAGACCATCCATGGCCAGGCCGGCTGGTTTCAGCGCAGGGGCGACTTCCCCAGCGCCAAGAACACCGATCGGCCGCTGGCCGCCGAGGCCCAGCGCTTTTACGAAAAGGGCGAGCCCTTGTTGCAGCGCTTCCTGCCGTTCTGGCTGGCCAACCTGATCGACCGCATGTGGGTGGTGCTGGTGTCCATCGTGGCCATCCTGATCCCGCTGTCGCGGGTGGTGCCGCCGCTCTACCAGTTCCGCATCCGCTCGCGCGTGTTCCGCTGGTACGGGCGCTTGCGCAAGGTAGAAAATTCGCAGGGCAAACGGCCTGCGGCCGAGCTGGTCAAAGAGCTCGATGACATCGAAGCCGGCGTCGAGAATGTGTCGGTGCCGCTGAGCTACGCCGACGAGCTGTATGCATTGCGCAGCCACATCAACATGGTGCGTGGAAAACTGGCGGCCGGGGGCTCGACAGCTCCTTAGAATGCCGCCCGGATGCAGC
>DASQOS010000432.1:0-2115 GCA_035644375.1 Rhizobacter sp. | reverse complement strand
GCAACCAGATGCAGTGGCGTTACCGCGGCGTCGGTCTCACCGAGGAATTCAGCGTCGGTGCCGTCACCACCTTGACGGCCCTGCCCGGCACGCAGGCATTGAACCTGGCGCCCGCGCGGCCGGCGCCGGCTTATGCGCCGGACGGCCTGCCCGCGCGATGAAGCGCTGCCCTGGGCGCCCCGGCGTCGCCGGGGCGCGCAAAGCGTGTCGGCGTCGTCCGACAGGCAAAGAGGCCGCGCACTGACTGCATGCCACCGGGCCGCCCTCTAAGGTTGAGTTGCCCTCGCAGAAAACCCCCATGCGACACCAGGTCGTGCGGGGGTTCGTCGACAACCTGGCCGCCCGTGGGCAGGTTGCAGAGGCAAGTCAAAGGAGAACCGACATGAGCAAACGCATCACTTACGCACTCCCCACCGTGGGCGTGCTGCTCGCAGCCGTCGCCTTGGCGGGGTGCGATCGCCACCCGGGTTCCCAGCAGGGGGCCAATTCCAACGATGCCGTCGTGGCGCGGGCCGATCAGAACGGCCGCGACGCCCAGAATGACACCCGCAACGATGCGAACCGGGCCAAGGAATCGATCAGCGACACGGCGCGCGATGTGAAGGACTCGACCGTCAACGCCGCCAAGGACGCGAAGGACAAGGTGTCCGATGCGGTCATTACCAGTGCGGTGAAGGCGCAACTCGCAGCCGACAGGAACCTCAGTGCCACCAAGGTCGATGTGGACACGGACGGCGGCAGGGTGGCCTTGCGCGGCACGGCACCGTCTCAGGCCGCCAAGGCACATGCCACCGAATTGGCTTCCGCCGTGAAAGGCGTGGTCGCCGTCGACAACCAGTTGACGATCGAATCGGCCAACATGTGAGTCCGGGCAGCGCCCCGACACGGCGGGCCCAGTCCCAGGCGCAGGCTTGAAACGCCTGCGTTTTTTTGCGCGGTCAGCGCCGGGCCATCGGCCGACTCGCGTCGCTCGACCATTCGCTCCATGAGCCGGGGTACAGCGCGGTTGTGCCGAGGCCCGCGACTTCCATCGCCAGCAGGTTGTGGCAGGCGGTCACGCCCGAGCCGCATTGGTTCACCACCACGGTCCCGGGCGCTTCGGCCCACAGCGTCTCGAACTCGCTGCGCAGTTGCGCGGCCGGCTTGAAGCGTCCGTCGGACTGCAGGTTGTCCTTGAAGAACCGGTTCAGTGCGCCGGGAATGTGCCCGGCCACGGCGTCCAGCGGTTCGACATCGCCGCGGTAGCGTTCGGGCGCCCGGGCATCGATCACCCGCAGCGTGCCGAGCCGTGCGAGGACCTGTTGCGCATCCAGCGTGGGCATGGCCGGAGGTGCGGCGGGGTAGGGCGCTGCGGGCGCGACGCGATCGATCTGCGCGGTCAGCGAGCCGCCGGCCTGCAGCCACGCGGCCAGGCCGCCGTCGAGCAGCGCCACCCGCGTGTGGCCCATCCACCGCAGCACCCACCAGGCGCGCACCGCGAACATACCGGCCTGCCGGTCGCAGACCACCACCTCGCGTTCGGGGGCGATGCCGAGGCGGCCCATCCATTCGGCGCACTGCGCGCGTCCGGGCAGCGGATGGCGGCCGTTGCTGCCGGTCTTCGGCCCCGACAGATCACGGTCGAGGTGAAGGTATTGCGCGTGCGGCAGATGGCCCTCGCCGTAGCTGCGCTCGCCGGCGCTGCTGTCGGCCAGATCGAAGCTGCAGTCCAGCACGATCGGCGGCGCGGCCGAGGCCAGAAGGGCGCGCAAGGCTTCGGCGCCGATCAAGGGTGAACGAGGTGTCATGGCTCAAGCTTCGTTGGTGCTGGTGTGGACCGTCGCCGGTGCGGTCTGGGTGCGCAGCAAGGTGGCGGCCAGACCGGCGCCGACGATGAACACCATGCCGATCAGTCCCATCAGCGTCAAGTGGTCGTTGAACAGCAGGATGCCGTAGCCGAAAGAATAGGCGATGCCGAGGTACTGCAAGCTCGCGTTGATCAGCGGTTTGCCGAGGCTGTAGGCCCGCGTCATCAGCAATTGCGCCAGAGTGGCGAGCACGCCGACGGCCAACAGCAGCACCGCGCCTGTCAGCGTGTGGGCGTGCATGCCGTTGAAGGCCATGCTGACGGCGCCG
>DASQOS010000431.1:0-9194 GCA_035644375.1 Rhizobacter sp. | reverse complement strand
GTCGACGATCGCGTTGGGCATCATCTTCAAGAATGTCGCTGAGAACGTGTGGGGCCGCGACGATTTGAAGTTCCCTTCGCCGCTGCCCGAAGCGCCGATGAAGTTCCTGGGCGCAAATGTGCTGCCGATGGAGGTGTTGGTGGTGATCGGCGCCGTGCTGATGATGCTGGCCGTCGAGTTCTTCAACCGCAAAACGATCTACGGCAAGGCCGTGGTCGCCACCTTCAACGACCGCGACGCTGCCAAGCTGATGGGCATCAACACCGGCCTGGTGATCACGTTCTCGTACGCCCTGTCTTCATTGACCGCTGCGTTTGCCGGCGTGCTGATCGCGCCGCTGACACTCACCGGCGCCACGATGGGCGCGGTGCTCGGACTGAAGGCTTTCGCGGTCGCCATCATCGGCGGCCTGACCAGCGGCATGGGCATCATCGTCGGCGGCATCATCCTCGGCATCGCCGAAACGACAACCGGCTTTTACATCAGCACCGGCTACAAGGACGTTCCCGGCCTGGTGCTGCTGCTGATCGTGCTGGCGGTGCGTCCGCAAGGGCTGTTCGGCAAGAGTGCGATCAAGAAGGTGTGAGGGATGACGGCCCCCACATCACTTCGTTCCGCCTCCCGAGGGAGCGCTCAGCTGCCTTCAAAGCAGCCCAGCCGCGTCTGAGGACCCCATGAAACGCAGCCACCTTCTTCTGGCCATCGTCGCGATAGCCGCTCTGCTGTTGTTCCCGATCGGCATTGCCAACCCATACTACATCCACCTGCTCGAAACCATCATGATCTATGCGATCTTGCTGTTCGGGCTGGACATCGTGGTCGGCTACACCGGCCAGGTGTCGCTGGGCCATGCGGGCCTGTTCGGCGTCGGCGCGTACACGGCCGGCGTGCTGGTGACGACGCTCGGCGCACCGCTGATGCTGGCGCTGATCGCGTCGATCGGCGTCACGGCCGTCTTCGGCGCCCTGCTCGCGCTGCCGGCGCTGCGCGTGACGGGGCCTTACCTCGCGATGGTCACGCTGGCGTTCGGCACCATCGTGCAGATCCTGATCAACGAGATGACGTTTCTGACCGGCGGCCCGATGGGCATCACGCTGACCAAGCCGCCGCTGTTCGGCCACAAGCTCGATGAGCGTGAGTTTTTCTGGGTCGTCGCGGTGCTGCTGCTGCTGTCGCTGATCGTCGTGCACCGCGTGCTGCGCTCGCACCTGGGGCGTGCTTTCGAGGCGCTGCGCGGCAGCCCGGTGGCGTCCGATTGCATGGGCGTGTCGGTCTATCGCTACAAGGTCTATGCCTTCGTGATCAGCGCGGGCTTCGCAGGTCTTGCCGGCAGCCTCTATGCCTACTCCGAGCAGTACATCTCGCCGAACTCGTACAACTTCGAGCTCACCGTGCTGTTCCTGCTCGCGGTGATCATGGGCGGACGCAAGAGCCGCATCGGCTCGATGCTCGGCGCGGCCATCATCGTGCTGCTGCCCAAGCTGCTCGACGACGTCGAGATGTTTCGGTATGTCTCGGTCGGGCTGGCGGTCTTGGTGGGGATCACCACCGTGGTCGGGATTCACCGCGGCCGTACCACGGTCCGGCAGATGGCGATCCCGCTGGTCGGCAGCATCGCTCTGGCAGGCCTGTCGTTCTGGCTGCAGACCATGACCGACTGGCGGCTGTCGATCTTTGGCGTGATCATGCTTTTCGTCGTCTATTACCTGCAGGACGGCATTGTCGGCTTCGTGCGCAACGCGCTGAACCTGCAGCGCCCCAAGGCCGAGCCGCAGCCGACGGGCGCCCCGCTGAAGGGCGGCGACGCCGTATCGACCGCGGCCGCCGTCGACGCCGTTGGCGAACTCTTGAGCGCGACCGGCGTGCTGATGCAGTTCGGCGGCCTGAAGGCGCTGAACAAGGTCGACCTGCGCATCCAGCGCGGCACGATCCATGGCCTGATCGGGCCGAACGGTTCGGGCAAGAGCACGATGATGAACGTGCTGACCGGCATTTATGTGCCGACGGCAGGCGCGATCTCGTTTGCCGGCAGATCGGTGGTGGGCCGCACGTCCTCGGACATCGCGCTGTCGGGCATCGCACGCACCTTTCAGAACGTGCAGCTGTTTGGCGAAATGACGGCCCTGCAGAACGTGCAGGTCGGGTTGCACCACAGCTTCAACAGCAAGCTGTTCGATGTGGCGCTGCACACGCCGCGCTACCTGCGCGAGAGCAGAGCGTCGGTCGATCGGGCGATGGGCCTGTTGCAGTTCGTCGGGCTCGCGGACCTGGCGTTTGAAGAGGCGCGCAACCTGCCTTACGGCAAACAGCGTCTGCTCGAAATTGCCCGGGCGCTGGCGCTTGACCCCCAGCTGCTGCTGCTCGACGAGCCCGCTGCAGGGTTGACCGCGCCGGACATCAAGGAGTTGATCACCTTCATCCGCAAGATTCGCGAGCATGGTGTGACCGTGATCCTGATCGAGCATCACATGGACGTGGTGATGAGCATTTGCGACACCGTCTCGGTGCTCGACTTCGGGCAAAAGATCGCCGAAGGCGTGCCGGCCGCAGTGCAGGCCGACGAAAAGGTGATCGAAGCCTATCTGGGCGGATGAGCGTCATGAGCAGCAGCGCATTCACGCAAGATGAGCGGACCGAGCACCGGTCCGCTCCCACCCAGCGGCCCCGCTTCGCGTCGAGGGGTCGGCCGCGGTACTCGGCGGACGGGGGGCTCCCATCACCATGTTGAAGATCAACAATCTGTTCGCTGGCTACGGCAAGGTACAGGTGCTTCACGGCATCTCGATCGAGGTGCCCAAGGGCAAAGTCGTGACCTTGATTGGCTCGAACGGTGCGGGCAAGACCACGACGATGCGTGCCATCTCGGGAATGATCGTGCCGACTGCCGGCGAGATTTCGCTCAACGGCAAGCGCATCGAGGGCATGGAGTCGTACCACATCGCCAAGCTCGGCCTGGCGCACTCGCCCGAGGGCCGGCGCGTGTTCGCCACGATGACGGTGGCCGACAACCTGACCTTGGGTGCGTTCCCGCGCCTCACCGGCAGCCGGCCCAAGGGCGACGTTCCCGCCGACCTGGAACGGGCGCTGGAGCTGTTTCCGCGTCTGAAGGAGCGCCGCACCCAACTGGCCGGAACGCTGTCGGGCGGCGAGCAGCAAATGCTGGCGATGGCACGCGCGGTCATGCTGAATCCGGAGGTGGTGCTGCTCGACGAACCGTCGATGGGCTTGGCACCCATTCTGGTCGCCGAAGTTTTCAAGATCATCGAGCGGCTGAAGAGCCAAGGCGTGACGATGCTGTTGGTCGAGCAGTTCGCTGCCGCCGCGCTTGGCGTCGCCGACTACGGCTACGTGCTGGAAAACGGCCGCATTTCGGTGCACGGCCCGGCAGACCATCTGCGCAACGATCCGGCGGTGAAAGCCGCTTACCTGGGCGGCGCGCACTGAAACCCGCCGCCACGCGAAGGCAACGGCGCCCGAGCGCACCCGCATGCAAAAATGCGCGTCACCCTGACCCACTCTGCCAAACGCCCGTGAGCCTTGTATTCCCCCACACGTTCGTGCCCTGGTTTCGCACCGTGGCGCCGCACATCCATGCCTACCATGGCAAGACCTTTGTCGTCGCGATCACGGGCGAACTGATCGCTGCAGGCAAGCTCAGTTCATTCGCGCAAGACCTGGCCATCCTGCAGGCGATGGGGATCAAGCTGGCGCTGGTCCACGGCTTTCGGCCCCAGGTCAACGAACAATTGCGCTCCAAGGGCCACGAGGCGCGCTACAGCCACGGGCTGCGCATCACCGATGCAATCGCCCTCGACTGCGCCCAGGAAGCCGCCGGCCAATTGCGCTTCGAGATCGAAGCGGCATTTTCTCAAGGGCTGCCGAACACGCCGATGGCGAACGCGATCGTGCGGGTGGTATCGGGTAATTTTCTGACTGCGCGGCCGGTCGGCATCGTCGACGGCGTCGACTTTCTGCACAGCGGGGTCGTGCGCAAGGTCGATGGTGCGGCGATCCGCCGAGCCATCGACATTGGTTCGATGGTCATGCTGTCGCCCTTTGGTTTCTCGCCCACCGGCGAGGCCTTCAACCTGACGATGGAAGACGTGGCGACCAGCACCGCGATCGCATTGCAGGCCGACAAATTGCTCTTCATCACCGAGGTACCCGGCATTCACGAAGATCTGGCGGACCCTGAAAGCCCCATCGATACCGAGCTGGCACTCGCCGATGCCGAACGCCTGCTCGCCCAGCTGCCACGCCCCACCCAGCCCACCGACCCGGCCTTTTACCTGCAACATTGCGTGCGCGCTTGCCGCGGTGGCGTCGAACGTTCTCACATTCTTCCGTTTGCGATGGATGGCGCATTGCTGATGGAGGTGTTCACCCACGATGGCATCGGCACCATGGTGGTGGACGAAAAGCTCGAAAGCCTGCGCCAAGCGACCTCCGACGACATCGGGGGCGTGCTGCAACTGATCGAACCTTTCGAACAGGACGGCACCCTGGTCAAACGCAGCCGAACCGAGATCGAGCGCGACATCGGCCATTACACGGTGATTGAACACGACGGGGTGATATTCGGCTGCGCAGCCTTGTATCCATATCCCGAAGCCGGCACGGCAGAAATGGCGGCATTGACGGTATCGCCGCAAGTCCAGAGCCAGGGTGATGGCGAGCGCATTCTGAAGCGCATCGAGCAACGCGCCAAGATCGCCGGGCTGGACAGCATTTTTGTCCTGACCACTCAAACCATGCACTGGTTCATCAAGCGTGGCTTTGCCCAGGTCGACGCCGACTGGTTGCCGGAAGCGCGCAAACGCAAATACAACTGGGATCGTCGTTCCCAAGTCCTGGTAAAGAAACTGACCTGACCGGAATGACGAGCCTTCATTAACTGAATAAGGAGTTGAATTCCATGGCCAGAACTGTTCAATGTGCACACCTGAAAAAAGAAGGCGAAGGTCTTGATTTCGCCCCGTATCCCGGCGAACTCGGCAAACGCATTTACAACGAAATCAGCAAGGAAGCCTGGCAGCTCTGGATGAAGCACCAGACCATGCTGGTCAACGAAAACCGTTTGAATCTCGCTGACCAGCGCGCAAGGCAATATCTGGCGCGGCAAATGGAACGCTTCTTCTTTGGCGACGGTGCCGACCAACCCATGGGCTATGTGCCGCCTTCTGCTGACCAGCCCTGAAATCAATGCCGGTATTGCAATCGAGCTTGCGTGTCAATATCGCTGCATCGCAGCATGAGTATGGTGGGTGGCTCCGGTCATGAATTCATGGGATTCGACACAACTCAGATAATCGGCCGACCTGATATCGTATCCATTTGCGATAGAATATATGTCGGGCCGCGGTGCGGCTTTATGTTTTTGGCTTTTCAGGAGACCCAGACATGGCATCACTTCAGGATTTGCTGGCAAAGAAAGCAGCGATCGAACAGGAAATTGACGCTACGCAAAAACGAGAGCGCCAAGAAGCCATCAACAAGGTCAAAACGTTGATGTCGGAATATGGCCTGACAGTGGCTGACCTCGCCGGCAAAGGTTCCGGCAGCAAGGCGGGACCGGCCAAAGGCGCAAAAGTGGCTGCAAAGTTTCGCAATGCCGCCACGGGCGACACCTGGAGCGGCCGCGGCCTGCAACCCAAGTGGCTCAAAGCCGCGTTGGCTTCAGGCAAGAAAATCAGCGACTTCGCCGTCTGAGGTTTCGGCCGTCATTCTTGAAAAAGCCGCCCTGCCAGGCGGCATTTTTCTGGGCGTCGGTTGGCCACCCAACAGGCACCCGCACGGTCACGTGGTCAGACGCTTGGTTAGACTGACGGCGTGATCCCGCCGGCCTTTGTCCAAGACCTTCTTTCGCGCGTCGACATCGTCGAGGTGATCGGCCGTCACGTTCAGCTCAAAAAAGCCGGCATCAATCACAAGGGCCTGTGCCCATTTCACGGCGAGAAGTCACCCAGTTTTTCGGTCAGCGCCACGCGCCAGACCTATCACTGCTTCGGCTGCGGCGTCCATGGAAACGCCATCGGCTTTCTGATGGAAAACTCGGGCATGGGATTTCTCGATGCCGTGCGCGAACTGGCACAGCAGGTCGGATTGACAGTGCCCGAAGACGAGCGTTCACCGCAAGAGCGGGAGCAGGCGGCGGCCCTGAAACAGCGCCAGGCCACATTGAGCGACGTGTTGGCCAAAGCTGCCGATCACTACCGCAAGCAACTGAAGTCGAATCCACGCGCCATCGACTACCTGAAAGGCCGTGGCCTGACCGGTGAAATCGCTGCGGCTTTCGGCCTGGGCTATGCCCCTGAGGGCTGGCGCGGCCTGGCCAGCGTCTTTCCGCACTACGACGACAGCCAGCTGGAAGAGAGTGGATTGGTCATTTCCCAGGGGGAAAACGACGCCGACCGCAAGCGCTATGACCGCTTCCGGGACCGCATCATGTTTCCCATCCGCTCAGTGCAGGGCGATGTGATTGGTTTCGGTGGCCGGGTGCTCGACAAAGGCGAGCCGAAGTACCTGAATTCCCCGGAAACACCTGTATTTATCAAGGGCCGAGAACTCTACGGGCTGCATGAGGCCCGTACTGCCATGCGGCAACGTGGCCATGTGCTGGTGGTTGAAGGCTATATGGATGTCGTCGCACTGGCCCAACTCGGGTTTGCGAATGCCGTGGCCACCTTGGGCACCGCCTGCACGGCGGAGCACATGCAAAAACTGTTTCGCTTCACCGATTCCGTCGTGTTCAGCTTCGATGGAGATGCTGCCGGCCGCCGTGCTGCGGGCCGGGCACTCGAAGCGTCGCTCCCCTACGCCAGCGACACGCGAAACATTCGCTTCCTTTTCCTGCCCACCGAGCACGACCCGGATTCCTTCGTGCGCGAACACGGCGCCGAAGCCTTCGAGGGCTGCATTGCAGAGGCGGTCCCGCTGTCGCGCCAGTTGGCCGAGGCTGCCCGTGAAGATTGCAATCTCGACAATGCCGAAGGTCGCGCAAAGTTTCTTTCCAACGCCAAGCCGTTGTGGGTCGCCTTGCCCGATGGCGCCTTGAAATTGCAACTTCTGGCTGAACTGGCTCAGCTGGGCGGGATCAGCAACACCGATCTGAACCAGCTTTGGCAAATTTCCGCTGGCCGACGCGATCCAGACAGATCGTCTGGCCAGACCCTGCGTCGAGACTCGCGCCCGCCGATTTCATCGACAGCCCGCCGCCCCCGCTCGGCGCCGAACAGCCCGGCCGACTCCGCGGCTCGCATGCTGTTGCTGCACAGCGAATGGTGGGAACAGCTGGACGCCGATGATCACGATTTGCTTCACGGATTGCCCGCTCTGCACGGCCCCTTGTTCGCATGGCTGGATCGGTACCTTCATGAGCATGGCGGCTGTTCGTGGGCGGTCATTGAACAGGCTTTGCTCACGACTGAATGGGCACAGGCATTGCCCCGGCTGGTCACTCAGAATGTCCTCGCCGACGACATGCAGTTCGCTGATCTGCGGCGTGTCATCGACGGTCTGTGGATCAAAAAGCTGGAACATGAGCAAGCTCACCTGCTCCAGACGGCGGGCAGTGACTCCAGCGCCTTGCAGCAATGGCGGGACCTTGAAGAACAGCGAAAACGGCGTTTGAAGGCCACTGAACAGCCCTTCACGGCGGACTGAACGCTTCTACTTTGACGAAGTGAGCTTCATCGACGATAATCCCAGGTTGAACGCGCGGCAAGCGTGACAGCAGCACCTCCGGCCCCGGCCACCCTCTGACCCAGGGTCCCCACTCAAGGCCACCCAATTCCCGCAAGGGCTGCAGCCAAATGATCACCCTAACTTGCCTCTGCTGTGCCAACCCACCCGACGGGCATTCCGTCGGAATGGTTGGTTTGCCGTGTTCGTCTTCATCATTCCGGTTCGGATTGCCGCCTTTTTTAGGCGGCTTTTGTCCCCAACTGCTGAAGATCGAACGGCAAAGAAGCCCCAACATCATTCGAGGATTTGCATGACCGCGAAGAACAGCGCCCCCGCCAAAGCAGCCCAAGTTGCCGCTCCGTCAAGAACGGCCAAGGCAACGAAAGCCGTCAAGGCCGAGATCGAAGAAAAGAAGAAGCCTGCGAAGCCCGCCGCCAAAGTCGTCGAGGTCAAGGGCAAGCCTGGGCGCAAGCCGAAAGCGGGCGCTGTCGTGCCGAGCAAAAAGGAAGAGATCCCGGAAGAGGACTTCTCCGACATCGAGGCTGACTTGCAGGGCGAACCCGAAGTCGAAGCCGAAGGCGGAGACAAGCCAGCCAAGGTCAAGCCGCTGCGCATGAAGGTTTCGCGTGCCAAAGAGCGCGCGCTGATGCGGGAGTTCGGGCTGGACGAAACCGCCCTGACCGAGGAAGAGGTTGCCAAGCGCCGCCAGGAGCTGAAGACGCTCATCAAGATGGGCAAGACGCGCGGCTTCCTGACGCACCAGGAAATCAACGACCACCTGCCCGAGAAGCTGGTCGACAACGAAATCCTCGAGGCGATCGTCTCGATGCTCAACGACATGGGCATCGCGGTCTACGAGCAGGCACCGGACGCGGCAACGCTGCTGATCGCCGGCGGTGGCGCAACGACTGCGACCGAGGAAGAGGCCGAAGAAGCTGCCGAAGCGGCGCTCTCGACCGTCGACTCCGAGTTCGGCCGCACGACCGACCCGGTGCGCATGTACATGCGCGAGATGGGCACCGTCGAATTGCTGACGCGTGAAGGCGAAATCGAGATCGCCAAGCGCATCGAAGGCGGCCTGCAGGCGATGATGCTCGCGATCAGCGCATCGCCGACCACCATTGCCGAGCTGCTCAGCTATGCAGACAGGATCGCGTCCGGCGAGATGAAGATCTCCGAAGCGGTCGACGGGTTCGTTTCCGAGGACGAGGCCGACGACTACGTGGCCGAGGAAGACGTCGACTTCTTCGACGAGGAAGACGACGACGACGGCCAGGGCGGCAGCAAGGCGCTGACCAAGAAGCTCGAGGAGCTGAAGGCGGCAGCGCTGGTCAAGTTCGACTCGCTGCAGATCAACTTCGAGAAAATGCGCAGGGCCTTCGAGAAGGAAGGCTACAAGTCGCTCTCGTACAACAAGGCGCAGCACGCCATCAGCGACGACCTGATGACGATCCGCTTCACCGTGAAGACGATCGAGCGCCTGTGCAACATCCTGCGCTCCCAGGTCGATG
>DASQOS010000430.1:0-3930 GCA_035644375.1 Rhizobacter sp. | reverse complement strand
ATGGCACCAACCTGTCCTTGCCGAACTTAGTATCGCGGATCTCCAGAACTTCGCGTTCCAGGTCGACGTCACCGCACTGAAGGCGGGCCACTTCGCCGACACGCAAGCCCAGCCCTGCCAGCAAGGCGAAGATCGTCTCGTAGGTCGCCCGTTCTGCGCAAAGGTCGCGGCCATTCCGATGAAGCGTTGCCCTCGGCCCGAGATGAAGTTCCTGGCGCGCGAGGACGTCGAGGCTTTGTTCGCCTGCATTCCCGACCAAGACAGGCTCTCGATACGGGATCGTGCGCTGTTGATGTTGCTGTACCAATGCGAAGCTTCGCATTGGTACAGGGAATGCGCAGCTTTGGAATACGCGCAGTACGAATGAAGCCGGCGCCGGGGTGGCCTGATCACGGGAATTTTGATGCGCATAAGCTTGTTCCTTCCAAGGGTAGTTCTTTGAAAGGAGCAGACCATGAGACAGGCCAACCAGATAGACCGGATCTTTGTACAGCATCCAAAAGGTCCTTTGACGCCGTACGTTGATGCGTTTACGCGACAGCTTGAGGAACAAGGTTATAGGCCGTCTGTCATTGCTCGGCAGACCAAGGCGGTGCTTGACTTCAGTGGCTGGGTGGTAGACCAAGAACGAGTCGGCAGTGCCGCCTGCACATCTCAACACATTGAGCGTTATCTGCGATGGCTATCCCGGCATCGGCCTCGGCGCCATGGCATCGCTCACACTTTAAGAGAGTTCCTTCGTCTGTTATGCCAGCAGGGTCTCATCGTCGACCCGACAGCTTCATTCCCCGCCACACCCATCGATCGGGTCATTGCGGACTACAGCAGGTATCTACGACAAGAGCGTAATTTGTCTCCGGCCACGTCGGCCATCTATTTGCCGTTTGTTCGCTGCTTTCTTAGCGCGCATTTCGGTCAAGACCCGATAAATTTCTTGGTCTTGTCTCCCGCAAACGTGATCGAATTTATTAGGCGCCAAGCGGTTCAGCACATTCCAAGTGTAGCGAAGAATGCAACTTCCGCCCTCCGTTCTTTTTTGCGTTACTTGCGCTACCGCGGGGCGATCAACATTGATTTGGCCGCGGCGGTGCCCACCGTTGCGTCTTGGGCGCTCGTTGGCATTCCCCGAGCGATTCACGCCGATCACGCGCGAGCAGCGCTGGCCCATTGTCGGCGCGATACGCCCGTTGGCTGCCGTGACTATGCCATTTTGTTGCTGCTGGCGCGGCTCGGTTTGCGGGCCGGCGAAATTGTGTCACTGACCTTGGACGACATCGATTGGCAAAGCGGTAATCTCACCGTGACCGGCAAGCGCAGACAACCCGAACCACTGCCGCTGCCGAGGGAGGTGGGTGAGGCAATTGTGCTGTATCTGCAGCATGGCCGGCCGAAGAGCATCGATCGCACGCTGTTTCTGCGGGCCCGGGCACCGATCCGCCGCCTCCATGGCTCATCGGCCATAGGCTCAGTGGTGAGGCTTGCCTTGGCACGAGCCAGTATTGATTGTCCGCATCGAGGCACGCACCAATTTCGTCATGCGCTCGCCTGCGAAATGTTGCGCCAGGGAGCCACGTTGACCGAGATCGGCGCCTTGCTGCGCCATCGCAGCCCACAGACCACCGCACTGTACGCGAAATGTGATCTGCTGGCCCTGCGCACTCTCAGTCTATCTTGGCCAGGAGGTGCCCAATGAGTGCCTTGCAAACGGTTCTGCAAGACTATCTGAGCTTGCGTCATGGCTTGGGATTTAAGCTACGTGAGGCGGACATATACCTGCCGAACTTCGTCTCGTTCCTGGAGCAGCGCCAAGCCCAATTCATTACCACTGATCTCGCACTCACTTGGGCCCAGCAGCCGAGGTCTGCTCTACCCAGTTGTTGGGCGCGACGTTTGTGCCTCGTGCGTGGTTTCGCCCGTTACTGTGCTGGCAGTGGATTCGACCAACGCACCGAGATTCCGCCACCGGAACTGTTGCCCTTTCGGGGGAACCGGGCGAAGCCGTATTTCTACAGCGACGATGATATCGAGCGCTTATTGCAAGCAGCTTTTGCGCAGCCCAAGTATCCATTGCAGGGCTGGACCTACTACGTCCTATTGGGGTTGTTGGCGGTCACCGGACTGCGTCTGGGCGAAGCGCTTGCGCTCACCGTGGACGACGTCGACTTAATTGAGGGCGTGTTGACGATTCGCAATGCCAAGTTCGGCAAGTCACGCCTGGTGCCGCTTCACGTATCGACACAACGTGTGCTCAGCGAGTATCTGGAGCAACGTCAACGCTTTCTCGCCGGACGCCCAGCTCAGCACTTGTTCGTTAGCTTACGCGGCAATCACCTCGACCCGAGCCAAGTCGAGCGCGTCTTTCGTCGCTTGACGCGGCAAGTGGGACTGCGTGCCCAAGGAGCAAGCCGAGGACCGCGGATGCTGGACTTTCGACATCGATTCGCTGTGGTGACCCTTATCCAGTGGTACCGTGCCGGCCAAGACGTTGAACGGCGACTGCCGGTGCTGTCAACTTACCTCGGCCATGTGGATCCTTCCTCTACTTATTGGTACCTCTCGGCCACCACCGATCTCATGGACATCGCTAAGACCCGTCTCGAACACTATTGGAGGCAGACATCATGACCACGGCTACCCTACCCACATTTGCGACCATGCTGACCCGCTTCTTCACCCAACGGCTAATGGAGCAGCGGCACGCCAGCCCGCATACCATCGGCTCGTACCGCGACACGTTCCGGCTGCTGCTGAAGTTTACTCAGGCAAAGCTTGGCAAAGCCCCGTCACAGCTGGCCTGGGGCGATATCGACGCGCCACTGATTAGTAGCTTTCTCGACGCCTTGCAGGAGCAACGCAAGCTCAGCGCGCGCAGTCGAAATATTCGGCTCACGGCCATCCGTTCGCTGTTTCGTTATGCGGCCTTTGAACTGCCGGCCCAGTCGGAGCAAATTCAGCGCGTCCTGGCGATCCCTGCTAAACGCTATGATCGAGAACAAGTTCATTACCTCACCCGGCCGGAAGTGGAAGCTTTGCTGGCGGCTCCTGATCAGCGTGTGTGGTTCGGGCGCCGCGATCACGCCTGGCTCCTGCTGGCTGTTCAAACCGGGCTGCGCCTGGCGGAATTACTCGGACTCACGCGCCAGGACCTTCAGCTGGGCACTGGCGCCTACGTCGAAGTCCTTGGCAAAGGCCGCAAGCATCGTTGCACCCCGCTAACAGAACAGACGGTTGTGGTCCTGCACGCTTGGATGAAAGAACCCGCTAAGGGTGATGGCCGGTTTCTCTTTCCGAACCGCAACGGTGGCCGCTTGAGTTGCCGGGGCTTGCAATATCTGCTGGCACAACACGCGGCAACAGCCGGTAAGATGTGCCCGTCCCTCAAACAAAAGCACGTATCTCCTCACCTACTGAGGCACACGGCCGCGATGATGTTACTGGATGCCGGCGTTGACACAACAGTGATCGCGTTGTGGCTTGGTCATGAGTCAGTACAAACCACCCAGATCTACCTGGAGGCCGACCTCGAACTGAAAAAAAAGATTCTCGCCAAAGCAACACCGCCCGAAGGAACGCCGGGTATTTACCAACCCGATGACCCGCTACTCGCATTCCTCACACGTCTGTAGCCGCAATGATATGCGCAGCATTGATACAGCGCTTGCGCCGGGAGGGCTCGACCGCAGCCGTTCTCGGCGCCACTCATTCATCACCAGCGCGTATTCCAAAGCTGCGCATTCCTCTACAACTGCGGCGCCCGTGTGAGCGAGGCGGCGGGCGTTCGCTGGGATGACTTGCAGTTGGCGCCATCACGGCAGGTGCGCCTGCGCGGCAAAGGCAAGAAGGAACGGCTGTTGCCGCTATGGCGCGAGACGGCAGATGCGTTGCACCGGTTGCGGGGCATAGCCAGGACTGAGGATCACCAGCACGTCT
>DASQOS010000429.1:0-5407 GCA_035644375.1 Rhizobacter sp. | reverse complement strand
CTGTCGAGAAGCCCAGCATGCCTTTTGTTCTGTCTCCCTATCGAGTCCTCGCAAGCTTGCTTGCCGGCATGGTCTTGTCGGTCCTTTGGGTCAACAAATCGATCGCGGCCTATCCCGACAGGCCGATCACCATCGTCGTGCCGTTCAGTCCTGGCGGACCCACCGACAAGACCGCGCGCGACCTGGCTCAGACCTTGCAAAAAATCCTCGGGGCGCCCGCCATCGTCGTTGACAACACGGCTGGCGCCGGAGGAACCATAGGCGCGGTTCGCGTGATCAAGTCCCCGCCCGACGGCTACACCTTGCTGCTGGCGCACATCGGCATGTCAACGTCCTATGCGCTCTACCCGAAATTGACGTACAGCATGCTGGATGACTTCGAATACCTCGGTGTCATTTCAGAGGTGCCGATGGTCTTGGTGGGGCGTCCCAATCTGAAGGCTTCGAACGTCGCGGAGCTGATCCATTTGATTGGCGCGAGCAACGGAACAACCACCGTGGGGCATGCCGGCATCGGCTCAGCCTCGCATCTGTGCTCTTTGCTGCTGCAAAGTCACCTCAAGCAGACGATGACGGGCATTTCCTACAAGGGTGTGGCGCCCGCCATGAACGATGTCGTGGCGGGGCATGTGGATCTTCTGTGCGATCAGTCGATTACCGCAGGCCCTCAGGTCGAGGCCGGACGCCTCAAGGCATTTGCAGTGACGACCACCGGGCGGCTCGCGAAGCCCAGCTTGTCGAACATCCCGACGCTGGATGAGTCAGGCATGAAGGGCTTCAACTTTTCAGTGTGGCAAGCCGTGTATGCCCCCCGCGGCACCCCCAAGGCGATCTTGGAAACCCTCAACAATGCCCTGCGCGCCGCGCTCAAGGACCCCGAATTCGCAAAGCGCCAACTCGCCGATGGCGTGCGAATCGTGACGGATACTCGACTCACTCCAGCCGGGCACAAAGAGCTGATGCGAACCGAAATGGCGAAATGGACGGCGATCATCAAGGCTGCCGGCGTCTACGCCGAATAAATCTGACGCGGCACGAAGCTCGGCGCCCGAGACTTTCTGAGGGCTGCCGCCATCGGCAGCGGTTTCTAGAATGGCGGGTGAGCCGCGTGGGGTGACCGCTACTGCTGGCTCGCCAATCACTATGAAACCAAGCGTCCGATGAAGCCCGCGCGTGCATCCAAGCTCAGCATGGTGGAGGGTGCCAGTCGTTTTTGGGTGGCTCTGTGGGTGGCTCTCACAGGGCTGCTTGTCTTCGTGGCGGCCTTGTTGATTTGGCTTTTGCAGGGCTACCAAGCCTCCCAGGAGCAACTGCGGGTAGAAGACACGGCACAAACGCTGGCCGCCAGCCTTGGCCGCTTGTTGACCGGCAACCTCCAGGACGTTCACGCGGTGGCATGGCCGGACAAGGACGCGGCGGCCTGGCCCGAGGCGGTATCCGAACTCCTGAAGAACACTCGGTCGGTCCTGCGCATCGAACGGCGCGACAAGACGCTCGCCTTGCAAGAGGCTTTCGATTCGCCGTATTCCCCACCGCTGTTCTCGATGGTCCCTAGGCTGCGCTCCGAAAAAGAGACTCTGCGAGCCTGTACCGCAGCCGTCGGGCCGGGCCTCCCTGCCTATTCCGCGTCCTACTTCGTGCCTCTGCCTCAAGGAAGGGGCGCAGAGGTATTGGATCTTTGCGCCGCCCAGCAGGTGAATGGCGAGGTGACTGGATTCACCGTCGAAACCATTGGCCTGTCGGCATTGCTGGAAACCGCGATGCCTGAAGCCATGGCCAAAGAGTTCGAGGCTTCGTTCATCGAAGGCAACGCAACCCGCATTGCCCGCGGCGGAGCGTCCCATGGCCGGTCCGCGTTTCGCGCCGAACACTCGCTTCTCTTGCCCGGTCTGGCCCTGAAATTGCGCCTTGAAAGTGTGCGCGGCTCGCCGCCGCTGCAACTCAACTTCGCTTCGGCATCGGCCTTGGTCGCGCTCTTGTTGTTCATGACGATCGTCATGTTCATTGTTCGTGAAACGAGACGGCGCGCCAGGGAATCTGCGCTGGCGCGCCATCACCAGGACGTGCTTCATAACGCGGCCCGGCTTGCCACACTCGGCGAAATGGCCTCGCTCATCAGCCACGAGATCAACCAGCCGCTGCTGGCCGTGACAATGTATGCCGACGCTGCCTTGCACAGTGACAGTGCCAACGTTCCGGTTGAAATCAAACAGCTGCTCGGACGCATCGTCGACGAGGTGGCGCGAGTCGGGCGTGTCGTCAAGAGTGTGCAAACCTTCGTGCGTCGGGGCGAGGTTGTTCACGAGACGATGGCCCCGGTCGAGCTGCTGCAGGGCATTGCGCCCTTGCTCGAGGTGGACGCGCGCAGATTCGAGGTGAAGCTGAGCTTCGAGATTGCGCAAACCGCGTCCCAGGTTGTGTGTGAGCGCGTCATGATCCAGCAGGTGATTCTCAATTTGGCTCGCAACGCCATGCAGGCGATGGAACGATCGACGCGCAAAGAGCTGCGCAAGCTGCGTATCTCGGCACGCCTCAGTTCGAATGGCCGCGTCAAGTTCCTGGTGACCGACACCGGCCCGGGCATCCCGCGTGAGGTCACCGAACAGATTGACGAGCCATTCAAGAAGAGTGCGAGCAAGGGCATGGGGCTCGGGCTGAGTCTGTGCCGTTCTGTGATCGAGCAGCACGGCGGCGTGCTGGCACATCGCAGCATCCAGTGCGTCGACGGCTCGGGTTCGCATGTCGGCGCCGAGTTTTCATTCACACTTCAAAAAGCGTCTGCGTCCGAGGCGCTTTCAACCGAGTAGGAAATTTTCGTGACGAGCCAACAAGTCAAGCTGCCCGTGGTCTATCTGGTCGATGACGACGACGGCGCACGCGAGTCGATCGGATGGATGCTGCGTTCACGCCGCTTGCTGTCGGAGGGCTTCTCGAACGCCGAGATGTTTGAAGCGTTGATCGACTCGCATCCGCCGCAGTTCGGCGGACCGGCGGCGTGGCCGAACCGGCCGAGCACGCTGGTTCTCGACCTGAGGATGCCGGGCACCAACGGCCTCGTGCTGTTTGACCGGCTGCTCAAGAGAGGCGTGGTGGAAAGAGTCCCGGTCATCTTTTTGACGGGTTATGGCGATGTCTCGACGGCCGTCTCGACGGTCAAGCGCGGCGCCTTCGACTTCCTGGAAAAGCCTTTCACGGCCGAAGGCCTGATTCAAAAAATTGATGCGGCGCTGGCAGCGAGTGAAGCCGCCCTGGGGCGTTTGACCCGCCAGCAGGCGACCAGCCGGTTGCTTCAATCCTTGACGGAACGTGAACGCGAAGTGGTGTACCACGTCCTCAAAGGGCTCAACAGCCGCGCCATCTCGGACCAATTGGCCATCAGCTTCCGTACCGCCGATGGCCATCGTTTGCGGGCTTACGAAAAGCTCGGGGTGGGCTCCGCCACGCAACTCGCGAACTTCATGCGAGAGCGGGGAGTCGAGCCGTCCGAACTGCTGTCGAACGCGGCGAAGCAGGCCCCGTAAGAGAAACGCCTTCGCTGGTCTTGCAAGCCCGCCATGCCAGCGGGCCGGCCATGGCGCTTGTCGGTCACTCCCTGGCACTGCCGGGCGCCTGCAGCTGTTGCAGCTCGGCCAGTGTGTTGGCGTTGAAAAACGCGGCGGCATCCTCGAACACGACCTCGACGAACTTTTGCTGCCCCATCCACAGCTGGGTCTTGCGCCGACCCTGTTCGAGGAAACCAAGCAGGCTGCTCTGCAATGAAGCCTTCACCAGGCAAAACACCGGCTCCAGTTGAAGCGTGTTTTCTTGTCGCGTCGCAGCGATCGCGATGTCGGCATCGGCCGAGGCCAGGCTGTCGGCCAAGCTCTCCACCAGGTTCAACGGGAAGTTCGGCGTGTCGCAGGGCACCGTGGCCATGTAGGGCGTGGTGCAGTGTTGCAAACCGGCGAGCATGCCCGCCAAGGGCCCGGGGTAGTCGGCCAGCGCGTCTGGGAAGACGCGGGCGCCCAGGGCTTGATAAGCCTCGAGGTTGCGGTTGGCGTTGACCATCAGCGGACCGACTTGCGGCGCCAGGCGGCGCAGCGCATGCCAGGCCAGCGCTTGGCCGAGATGCGGCTGCAGGCCCTTGTCGACGCCGCCCATCCGGCTGCCCCGGCCACCGGCCAGCACCAGGCCCGTGATGGCGTTGCGGCTGATGTTCATGTTCCGTTGGAGTGCTTCGGCCAAGCGTCAGGTGAGGCCGTCAAACAGCCACACCTCCACCAGCTCACCGGCCGCCACCGGCCCCTGCTCATGCCGCAGCACCACCAAGGCATTGGCTTCGCTCATGCTGCGCAAAATACCCGAGCCTTGCGACCCGGTCACCCGGACCTGCCAGGTTCCGTCTGGGGCGAGCTCGAGCGCGGCGCGCTGAAACTCCATTCGCCCGGGCCGCTTGCGTATCGCGCTGGTGCAGCGTGCCCGAAGCACCGGCAAGGGCTGAGCTTGCGCACCGGAGAGCACCAGCAATGCCTCGCGCGCCAGGACGTAGAACGTCACCAAGGCACCCACCGGGTTGCCCGGCAATGCGAACAGCCAGGTCGGCCGCGCTCCCTCGGGGCGACGCAAGGAGCCGAAGGCAAACGGCCGCCCGGGCCGCATGGCCACCTTCCAGAAAGTGAACTGGCCCATGAGGTCCAGCAGCTCTCGGGTGTAGTCGGCTTCCCCGGCGCTGACGCCACCGCTGGTCACGACGACGTCGGCCTGTTCCATCGCGGCGTGCAGGGTCGCCTGCAGAGCGGCTGGGTCGTCGCGCACGATGCCGAGGTCGATGACCTCGGCGCCAAGGCGCTGCACAGCGCCCAGGAGGCTGTAGCGGTTGCTGTCGTACACCGATCCGGGGTCGAGAGACTGGCCCAGTGCGCGCAGTTCGTTGCCGGTGGAGAAGATGGCCACACGCAGCCGCCGCATCACCTTGACGGTGTCCATGCCCAACGATGCAATGAGGCCGAGGTCGGCCGGCTTCAGAACCCGTCCCGCGCGAAGGGCCGGTCGCCCTGCGGTGAGGTCCTCGCCGCGGTAGCGCCGGTTTTCACCGAAACGAATGACGCCGGCTTCAATCTGCACCTGTTCGCCGTTGGCTTGACACAGTTCCTGAGGGACCACCGTGTTGAGACCGGCCGGCATGACGCCGCCCGTCATGATGCGCACCGCCTGGCCCGCAGCGACAGCCCCGTCGAAGGGCGTGCCGGCGAACACCGTGCCGACGACAAGCAGCCGGGTGGGCCCGTCCGTCTTGAGCGAATGCCCGTCGAATGCATAACCGTCCATCGCGGAGTTGTCGTGCACGGGCACGTCAATCGGCGAAACAATGTCGGCTGCAAGCACACGGCCGAGCGCCTGCACGAGCGGCAATGGCTCCGTGTCGGTG
>DASQOS010000428.1:0-2033 GCA_035644375.1 Rhizobacter sp. | reverse complement strand
CGGCTCCCCCGACTTCAACGCGCTGCAAAACTCCTTTGACAAATCCAAGACCTCGGGCATCGTCTACTTCCTGTTCGACGTGCCGTACTTCGAGGGCTACGACCTGCGTCAAGCGCCCTTGTCGGCGCGCCGGGACCTGTTGCGGCAGCTGTTGGCGGCGCCCCCCGGCAAGCGCGTGCGCTTCAGCAACGACTTTGAAGCCGATGCCGCCAGCGTGCTGGACTCGGCCTGCAAACTGCACCTGGAAGGCGTGATCGCCAAGCGCCGGGATGCCGTCTACGAATCGCGGCGCACCGAGACCTGGCTCAAGCTGAAATGCCAGCGGCGCCAGGAATTCGTCATCGGCGGTTTCACCGTGCGCCAAGGCGGCGCGGCGCTGGAGGTCGGCAGCCTGTTGCTGGGCGTGCACGACAGCGCCGGCACGCTGAGGTTCTGCGGCAGCGTAGGCACCGGCTGGAACTCCAAATCGGCCACCCAGCTGGGTGCGCGCCTGGCGAAAATCGAAACCCCCGACGGCCCCTTCGTCAACCCGGACGCGACCCGCAGCGGCCGCTGGCGGCGGCGTTCGGATGGCGACGAACGCTGGGTCCGGCCGCAGCTCGTGGCCGAGGTCAGTTTTGCCGAGTGGACCCCCGATGCGCAGATCCGCCACGCGGTGTTCGTGGGCCTGCGCAGCGACAAGCCGCCGAGCGCCATCACACGTGAACAGGCGGTCAGCCCGTTCGGTGCAGCCGCTCCGGCGGCGCCGAAGAAGGCGCCCGTCGGCGGCGCGGACAGCAGCGTCAAGGTGTCCAACCCGCAACGCGTGGTCGACCCGAGCAGCGGCATCACCAAGCTCGACCTGGCGCGCTATTACCAGAGCGTTGCCGGCTGGATTCTTCCGCACCTGAAAGGCCGCCCCTGCTCGCTGGTGCGCGCCCCGTCCGGCATCAGCGGTGAGCTGTTCTTTCAGAAGCACGCCGAGAAGCTGCACATCCCCGACGTCAAAGATCTGGACCCCGCGCTGTGGCCGGACCACGAGGCCTTGCTCGAAGTGGCTACGCCCAAGGCGCTGGCCGGGGCCTCGCAGATGAACGTGGTGGAGTTCCACACCTGGAACGCGATGGCACGCCAGATCGACCAGCCCGACCGCATGGTGTTCGACGTCGATCCCGGCGACAAGGTGCCGTGGTCCCGCGTGCAAGAGGCCGCCGTGCTGACGCGCGCCTTGCTCACCGAGCTGGGCCTGCGGGCCTGGCTCAAGACCAGCGGTGGCAAAGGGCTGCACCTGGTCGTGCCGATCGCGCCGCGCTGCGACTGGGACAGCGTCAAGGGCTTTTCGCAGGCCGTGGTGCAGCACCTGGCCGCACACATTCCCGACCGCTTCGTCACCAAGAGCGGTCCGTCGAACCGGGTCGGCAAGATCTTTGTCGATTACCTGCGCAACGGTCACGGCGCGACGACGGCGGCGGCCTTCTCGGCGCGTGCGCGGCCCGGCCTCGGCGTGTCGATGCCGGTGTCATGGGAACAGCTGGACACGCTGAAAAGCGGTGCGCAATGGAGCGTCGCCGGCGCCCGCGAGTACCTGTCGTTCCAGACCGATGATCCGTGGAAGGACTACTGGACCTGCAAGCAAACCATCACGCAGGCCATGCAGACGCTGGGTTACCAACCACCCGCCGGCAGCGCGAGCCGGTGAGCCGCCTCGGCACGCGGGACATGCCTGGTGAGGTCGCGCCCGATTCGGGGTCGCCAGCAGCTGTGCAGAGCGGCTCATGAGGGGCTGCCGAAGCGCGCAATCGCCTTGGCTTTGGCCTTGGCGGCCTCGACCGCGCGGTCACGCGGCTCGGCGGTCGTGACGAGCGCGCGGATCAGGGTGCGCGCCGACTCCGCGACCTCTTGCACGGCACGCTCGAACGCCTCTTCATTGGCCTTGGACGGCAGGTTGAAGCCGCTGAGCTTGCGCACGAATTGCAGCGAGGCGTCGCGTATCTCCAGTTCGGTGGCGGGCGGCTCGAAATTGAAAAGCGTCTTGATGTTGCGGCACATGGTGT
>DASQOS010000427.1:0-3313 GCA_035644375.1 Rhizobacter sp. | reverse complement strand
CGGGTCGGTGGCCTGCAACGCCGCCACCAGGGCGATCTTCTTGTGGTCCTGCAAGGCCATCACCGATGCGGGCAGATCCCACATGCTGACGAACTTCTGGTTGTAGCCGGTGACGCGCTTGTGGCTGTCGGTGATCAGAATGCCATCGGTGGCCGACTCCAGCGCCGCGCGCGCCATCGACAGCGACAAGGCCAATTCCTGGTTCTGGCGTTCCAGGGCTTCACGGTCCGGGACCGGGTTGGCGTCCTGCGGAGGCAGCTCGTCTCGAATCTGACGGATGGGAACCATGGTCCGGCGCCTGCAATGTGCGAGCACCGGATGCTACTACTCGGCCCCCCCCCCGGAGCGCACTCTGCGTCGCCTGCCCGCCGGCGCAAGCACAAGAAAGAACGCCGCGCGATGGCGCGAGCTGCGGCGGCTTAGCCGTAGGGACCGGCCGACTTGACGCCAAAGCGGCGCAGCACCAGATTGGCCCTGAAAGCGAGTTCGCCGTTAACTTTCTCACGGCTGCTCAGGTCTGACCAGGGCACGCCGGTGTAAGCGCTGAGCAGGGCCAGATGCACCCAGTGCCGGCTTTCGAGGCGGGCGCGTGTGGTTTGGCACAGCCCCTCCAGCGCGAGTGACGAAAACGTCAGCGCCGACAAGGTCTCGGAAGCTGCAATCAGTTCGCGGTCCGGCATGTTCTCTAACGTGTACTGCATGGCTTTCATGGTCGAAATGTCTGGGAGCGCGGCATGAGAAGTTTTCGGCCTCAAGTCGGCAAGCTTGAGCCGAACCCGGCGCTCACAGGGTTTCTTGGAAGGCCGCTCGTCAAAATCCTCAAGGACGTGTCGTTCAGCACGGCAAACGGGTCTGCGCGCTTCGGCAAAGCCGCCAGGCCTTGTAGGAAATTTCTGCTTTTGACGTGGATGTATGGCAATGCAAGAGGGCAAAAGCTAATCTGCTTGCGGCCTGAAATGCATCCCCACTCAACCGGAGAACACCCCATGCCTACGCCGAAGAATCCCAGCAGCCGCAGCAAGACATCGGACGCGATCGCGCTGTTGAGCGCCGACCACAAGGAAGTCAAAGCCTTGTTCAAGGAATTCGAGAAGCTCTGCGACACCGACGCCGAAGACTCTGAAAAACAAGCCGTGGCTGAGCAGATTTGCCAGCTGCTGACCGTGCACGCCAGGATCGAGGAAGAAATCTTTTACCCCGCTGCACGCGATGTGCTGGAAGAAGGCGAGCTGATCGATGAAGCCGAGGTCGAGCACAGCATCGCCAAGGACCTCATCGCCCAGATCCAGGGCATGCAGCCCGAGGAAGCGCTGTACGACGCGAAAGTGACCGTCCTGGGCGAGTACATCCATCACCACGTGCAGGAAGAAGAGAAGCTACTCTTTCCGAAGGTGAAGCAGGCCAAGCTGGACACCGAAGCCGTCGGCGCCGAACTGGCCGCACGCAAGGAAGCGCTGATGGCCGCTGCGGATCAGCCGGCCTGAAGCTCCTTTGGCCCCCTCAGCCGGCAAGAACATCGCGGTGTTCGCGCTGCATTCGCCCGAGCCGGTTCTTTTTGTGTGAGACCTGAGCATGGCCGCCGAAGACGTCCCGCTGTCCTGGTCGCACGGGTGGCGCCGGCGCACCGCTGCGGCCGCGCTGCTCGGGGCGCTGTTGTTTGGCACGGGCTTTTTTGCAGCCAGAGAGTTCGGCCGTGCGCACACACAGGCCTCAACCGCACCCGCCTCGGCGCGACCCATGGCGGCCGCTGCGTCTGCGCCCCCGCTGGGGCCCGTGGCGCGTGCCGACTTTGGCGCCGAAAAAGCATCTGCCGACGCACACCAATTGGCGAACTGGGTGCTTCAGTCCGCTGATGCGCAACACCGGCCGTTCGCGATTCTGGACAAGCGGCAGGCCCGGTTGTTCGTGTTCCGCGCGGGTGGCCGGCTGCAAGCCTCAGCACCGGTGCTGCTGGGTTCTGCGCACGGAGACGACTCGGTGCCCGGCATCGGCACACGCAAGATCGCCGACATCCGTCCCGAAGAACGAACCACGCCGAGCGGCCGCTTCGTGGTTGAACCCGGCCGCAATGCCCAAGGCGAAGACATTCTTTGGGTCGACTACGAGGCCGCCGTCTCGATGCACCGCGTGCGTTCCCTCGTGAAGGCCGAGCGGCGCCTGCAGCGGCTGGCTTCGGCCACGCCGGCCGACAACCGCATTTCCTATGGCTGCATCAATGTGCCGGTCGATTTCTACGACACGGTGCTGAGCCCGGCCTTTCGAGGCTCGCACGGCGTGGTCTATGTGTTGCCGGAAACGCGTTCGTTGCACGCGGTGTTCGGCCCCATCGAACGGCAAAGTACGCTGCTGGCCAGCACCCGCGCCAACTGAAACCTGGGGTTCGAGCCGCGCCCTGCTCTGCGGCACCACCATGAAAAAGCCGGGCCCGCGAGCCCGGCTTTCTTGTCGAGCGACGGCAGCTCAGTTGCGGTCTGCGCGAGCCGGCTTTTCGGTGCCCGTGCCGGCGTTGTCCGAACGGGTCATGCCCGTGCGGCCCGTCGAGTTCGTCGTGGCGCCGGGGGCACCCGAGTAGCCCGGGGTCACGGCAGCGGGCTGGCCCGACGTGTCGGAGCTGCCCGCATTGGCAGGCGTGCCGCTGGAATCGGTGCTCTGCGCAGCGCCGGTCGCGTCCTGCGACGTGCTGCCGCTGCCGGTGGCTCCGTTCATTTGCTGAGTGCGTGTGTTGTTGGTGCTGTCGGTGCTGCCCGAGATCGGTTCGGAACCGGGGCCTTGTGTGCTGCTGTCGCGGCTGCCGCTTCCGGAGGTTCCGGACTGCGCCACCGCAACGCCGGCCGCCACAGCCAGCGCAGCCGCAGCTGCTGCGAGGGTCAAACCTGTGCCTGATGTCTTCATGGTGAATATTTCCTCTTGATGTTGAGATGTTGAGGCCCAAGGGGCCGAAAGAGCCGGTGGGACGCTACCCGTCAACCGGTTGAACAAAGGTGCGTCCGGGCAAGACATGGCGGGCAAACGACGTACCCGGGCCACGCCGGACCCAGCCTCGATCCGCAGCACGAGAGCCTGTCTGACAAGTGTTCGACCTGTTGTCCCAGATCGAAAAAATGCAGTCGACGCGATGATGTGACCGACGCTCAGCGTGGCGTGCCGACGGCTGGTTGCGAGGCGCCAGAGGCTGCGCCGCTGGCCGCAGCAGTCGGGCGCTTTGGCGTTGGCGGCTTCGGCGAGACAGCGCTGGCAGGCGGATCGCCGGGCTTTGTCTTGTCGATCACAGCACCATGGTCAGGTGCATCGACGGGTTCGGGTGTGGTGACTT
>DASQOS010000426.1:0-3243 GCA_035644375.1 Rhizobacter sp. | reverse complement strand
CGCCGCCGCGCACCGACGCCGCCGGCGCCCTGCTGCCCGGCAGCAGGGCGCGCCTGAAATACGGCTACGTGATCGAATGCACCGGCTGCGAGAAGGATGCGCAAGGCCGCGTCACCGCGGTGCTCGCCAGCATCGTGCCCGACACCAAGAGCGGCACACCGGGCGCCGACAGCGTCAAGGTCAAGGGCGTCATCACCTGGGTCAGCGTCAGCACCGGCGTCCAGGCCGAGGTGCGCCTGTACGACCGGCTGTTCACCGAGGCCCAGCCGGACCTCGGCGGCCGCGATTTTCTGAGCGTGCTCAACCCGAACAGCAACCGCGTCATCAGTGCCTTTGTCGAACCGGGGCTGGCGTCAGCCCCGCCGGATGCGAGGTTTCAGTTCGAGCGCCACGGCTACTTCGTCGCCGACCGCGCCGACCACGGCCCCGGCAAGCTGGTGTTCAACCGCACGGCCACGCTGCGCGACACCTGGAAATAGACGGCCCCAGTCGCTTCGCGCCTGGGGGTTTTGTTCAATGCGGTTTGCGCGGCTCGCGGAACGAGCGCGGCTTGTACACGTTGCCATCGCGTTGCACGCCGTCGCGGGCACGCCGAATCGCCGCTTCGGCGGCCCGGGCCGCCTCCTTGCGCGACGCGCGCCAGTGCAGCATGCGATGGCCGATGCGGCGCAAGCGCCACCACGCGCGGTAAGCCGCGTCGTCCAGGCGCTGCCGGCGCCGCCGGCCCAGCGCCAGGCGCAGCAACAACAGCACGCACAGCGCCAGCGTGACGGCCGAAAGCACCATTTCAATCATGGTGCACATGGTAGTCCCTGCCCCGACCCAGCATCCAAAGGAAACGCCGGGCCGCTCCCAAGTTTGCTTTGCTCCCCTCGGGGGGCGGACGCGCAAAGCGCGGCCTTGGGGCCCAGCCTCTAAACTGCGGCCTCCTTGGCTTTCGCGACAGCCTGCAATGACAAGCACCTCCCTCGCCGATCAAAAGTCCGTGGCCTCGCGTGAGCGCAGCGCCGTCCTGCGCTCGGCCGCCGCGCGCTGGCTGCGCAGCTTCTGGCCTGCGCCAATCGCGGTGAACCGCCAAGAGCGGCTGCGTGCGCTGGGCGGCGCCGCGGTCGGCATCATCGTCACCGGCGTGCTGTGCCATCTGTTCGGCGCAGCACTGCTGCCGAGCTCGCCCTGGTTGATCGCGCCGCTGGGCGCCAGCGCGGTGCTCGTCTTCGCCGTGCCGGCCAGCCCGATGGCACAGCCATGGCCGGTGATCGGCGGCAATACCCTGTCGGCCTTGGTGGGCATTGCCTGCGCGCGCTGGATCGCGCCGCCGGAACTGGCGGCAGCCCTCGCGGTCGGCCTGGCCATTGGCCTGATGTTCGTGACCCGCAGCCTGCACCCACCGGGCGGTGCCGCAGCGCTGTTCACCTCGCTCGGCGGCATCGCCCATTTCGAGTTCGCACTGTTCCCGGTGCTGCTGAATTCACTGCTGATGGTGGCAGCCGGCATCGCCTACAACAACGCCACCGGCCGGCGCTACCCGCACGCACCGCCGCGGCCCGCGGCCCAGCCGACACCCGACAGCCCGCCCGACCACGTCGTGGCAGCGGATCTCGACGCGGTGCTGGCGCGCTACAACCAGGTGCTCGACATCAACCGCGACGACCTGCAAGCGCTGCTGGAGCAGACCCACGCGCGCACCTACGAACGCAAGCTGGCCGAGATCCGCTGCGCCGACATCATGTCGCGTGACGTGGTGACGGCCGAGTTCGGCACGCCGCTGCAGGAGGCCTGGGCGCTGATGCGCGAGCGCCACGTCAAGGCTTTGCCGGTGATCGACCGCACGCGGCGCATCGTCGGCATCCTGACGCAGTCGGACTTCCTGCGTGCCGCGGACCTGGAAGTGCACGAGGGTTTCGACGACAAGCTGAAGAAGTTCTTGCGTTCCACCGGGGTCACCCACACCACCAAGCCCGAAGTGGTCGGCCAGATCATGACGCGCAAGGTGCGCGTGGCCAGCGAAGGCCGCAGGCTGGTGGACCTGGTGCCGCTGTTCGGCGGCGATGGCCACCACCACATCCCCATCATCGGGGAGCACGGCAAGCTGGTGGGGATCATCACGCAGACCGACCTGGTGGCGGCGATGTGCCGGACCGAGGAACAGGTAAGCAGCTGAAAAAAGTCCTCAAGCACGGCGCCGCAGCGCCGATATCCCGAACAAGCTGCCATGAACAAGGTCTCCTCCATCGCCACCTCCGGAATGAATGCCGCCATGCTGAGCATGGACGCGACGGCGCACAACATCGCCAACGCGCAGACGCCGGACTTCCACCGTCAAACCGTGACGCGCAGCGCGCAACCCGACGGCGGCGTGGCGGTGTCCGTGTCGGAGCAGCTCACGATCGGCAGCCCACTGTCCACCGACGTGGTGCAACAAATGGTCGAGCTGTACACCTTCAAGGCCAACCTGAATGTGCTCCAGGTGCAGAACAACATGCTGGGTGCGCTGCTGAACGAAAAAGCCTGAGCGGGCCGGGCCTTTCAGCCTGACTTTCGGCGCCGCCGCGCACCGCGGGCCGCATCCCGTTAACCTAGTGGGTTCACACCGTTCTCGGAGAGACCCGCTTGTTGCGCGTTTTTGAAAAACTCGTGCATCCCTACCCGGATGCCGCTCCCACGCCGCCGCCTTCCGGCTTTGGCGCTTTCATGTGGGCCGCCACGCGCGGCCTGCGCCCTTATCTGCTCGGCATGATGGCGCTGACGGCGCTCATCGGCGTGTTCGAGGCCGTGCTGTTCAGCATGATGGGCCGCATCGTCGACTGGCTTGCCAAGGTGCAGCCCGCATTGCTGTGGACCGAGCACCGCGGCACGCTGTGGCTGCTGATGGGCGTGCTATTGGGCAGCATCGCCCTGGTGGCGCTGCAGGCGGCGCTGAAGCAGCAGGCGCTGGCCGGCAACTTTCCGATGCTGCTGCGCTGGAAGTTTCATCGGCTGATGCTGAGCCAGAGCCTGGGCTTCTACCAGGACGAGTTCGCCGGCCGCGTGGCCGCCAAGGTGATGCAGACCGCGCTGGCGGTGCGCGACACCTGGATGATCCTGTGCGAACTGCTGGTGTTCGTGATCATCTACTTCGCCACCTTGCTCGCGGTGCTGGGCGGCTTCAACGGCTGGATGGTGCTGCCCTTTCTGGGCTGGCTGGTGCTGTACGTGGGCGCGCTGTGCTTCTTCGTGCCGCGGCTGTCGGCCGTGGGCAAGGCC
>DASQOS010000425.1:0-4003 GCA_035644375.1 Rhizobacter sp. | reverse complement strand
GGTGGCCTCGGCCGGCCGCATGGTGATGGAGCTGCCGTTCCTGTGGATGCGGCCGCCCGGCGAGCCCATCCTGCCGCGCCTGCGCTTCGAGGGCGAAGCCTTGCTCGACGCCGCGCTGGCGCGCGGCCAGGGTGTGCTGTTGCTCACGCCGCACATGGGCTGCTTCGAGGTGACGGCGCAGGCCATCGCCGAACGCTTCGGCGCGATTGCGCCGATCACGGTGCTGTACCGGCCGGCGCGTCAGTCCTGGCTGCAAGAGCTGGTCCGGACATCGCGCGAGCGGCCGCATCTGGTGGCGGCCCCGGCGACGCTGTCCGGGGTGCGGCAAATGATGCGGGCGCTGCGCCGCGGCCAAATGGTCGGCTTGCTGCCGGACCAGGTTCCGCCCGACGGCATGGGCGTGTGGGCGCCGTTTTTCGGCAGGCCGGCCTACACGATGACGCTGGCCGCGCGCCTGGTGCAGCAAACCGGCGCGGCGCTGTTGCTGACCTGGGGCGAGCGGCTGCCGCGCGGTGCAGGCTACGTGCAACGCTTCTTTGAATTTCCCGAAGCGCTGAGCAACGATCCTGCAGAATCGGCGGCGGCGATCAACCGCGCGATGGAGCGCCTGATCCTGCAGTGTCCCGGCCAGTATTTGTGGGGCTACCACCGCTACAAGAGGCCGCGGTCACCGGTTGCCGCGGCTTCCGGCAACGACAACAACCACAAGGAGTAGCGGTTGGAGAAAGGTTTTGCGGCCAATCTCGGCGCGCGCTTTTTTCTGGGGCTGATGTGGTTGCTGCACTGGCTGCCGCTGCCCGTGCTGGCAACGCTGGGCGCCGGCCTGGGTTGGCTGCTGCACCTGCTGGCCCGATCGCGCCGCCGCGTGGCCCTGCGCAACCTGGCGCTGTGTTTTCCGCACTGGAGCCTGGCGCAGCGCCAGCGTCTGACACGTGCGCACTTCATGTGGCTGGGGCGCAGCTTCTTGGAGCGCAGCCTGCTGTGGTTTGCGCCGGCAGAGCGGCTGCGGCGCTTGATCCGTGTCGAGGGCGACCCGAAGCTGGCCGAGCGCAGCGAGCGCCCGGTGATGTGGTTGGTGCCTCACTTCGTGGGCCTGGACGTGGCGGCCGTGGCCACGCTGCTGTCGCAAAACCACCCGGCCGTCTCGATGTACCAGCAGCAAAGCAACCCGGTGATCGACGAGATCATCCGCAAAGGCCGCATGCGTTTTGGCACCAACGCCGAAATCTTTCCGCGCAGCGACAAAGCCTTGCCGCTGATTCGCGCCATCCGCAAGGGCCGCGCCTTCTTCAATCTGCCCGACATGGATTTCGGCGCGCGCGATGCTGCTTTCGTGCCCTTCTTCGGCGTGTCTGCGGCGACCTTGCTGGCGCCGTCGCGCATGGCCCGCGCGCTGAACATGCTGGTGCAGCCGGTGGTGGCCGAGATATTGCCGCGCGGCCAGGGTTACCTGGTGCGCTTTGGCGAACCCTTCACGCATTTCCCGACCGACGATGCCGTGGCCGACACCGCGGCCATGAACCGCTGGATCGAGGCCGAGATCCTGCGCAATCCGGCGCAGTACCTGTGGGTGCACAAACGATTCAAAACGCGGCCGGCGGGTGTGGGCACTGTGTACTGACGGGCCCCCAGTCGCTGCGCGCTCCTGCTCCCAAGGGGTGCCGGCCAAGTGGCCGGGAGACCCGTCCACGGCCGTGGCTTGAGAGGCGGTCGCTTCGCGTCCCTCAGTCTTGCTGGGCGTTCCTTTCGCCTTTCCCAAGGCGATAATCCGCGGATGCAAGTGAAGTTCACCAAGATGCAGGGCGCGGGCAACGACTTCGTCGTGCTCGATGCGACGCAGCGGCCGCTGGACTTGAATGTCGCGCAGTTGCGTTTGCTGGGCGATCGCCGCTTCGGCGTGGGCGCCGACCAGATCCTGGTGGTCGAAAAAAGCAGCAAGCCCGAGATCGATTTTCGCTACCGCATCTTCAACGGTGCGAATGGTGAAGAAGTGGAACAGTGCGGCAACGGCGCGCGCTGCTTCGTGCGCTACGTGCGCGACAAGGGCTTGTCGACCAAGAACACCCTTCGCGTCGAAACCATCAACAGCTTGCTCGAACTGCGGCTGCAAGCCGATGGCCGCGTGACCGTGGACATGGGTGCGCCGATCTTCGAGCTGCCGCGTGTGCCGTTCGACCCGAAGGACGTCACGCCGCGTCGCCAGCGCGGCTTTGAACTCTGGCCGCTGGGCGACACCGGTGTCGAAGTGGCTGTGCTGTCCATGGGCAACCCGCACGCGGTGCACATGGTCGACGATGTCGACACGGCGCCGGTCGCCACGCTCGGCCCGCGTGTCGAGCACGACCCGCACTTTCCACGCAGGGTGAATGCCGGCTTCATGCAGATCGTCGACCGTGGGCACATTCGCCTGCGCGTCTACGAGCGCGACGCCGGCGAGACGCTGGCCTGCGGCACCGGCGCCTGTGCGGCGGTGGTGGCCGGCATCCGGCTCGGCCTGCTCGACGCGAAGGTGGATGTCGAAGCCCGCGGCGGGCGTTTGACGATCGAATGGCACGGCGCCGACAAGCCGGTGTGGATGACGGGTCCGGCGCAGACCGTCTATGAAGGAGAGATCACGCTATGAAAGGCGAACTGTGAGCACACATCTCGGCACGCAAGGCATCACCGAAACGGACATCGCCAACTACCTGGCCAACACCCCCAGTTTCTTCGAACGGCACGCCGATCTGCTGGGCGCCATTCAGCTCAGCAGCCCGCATGGCCAACGCGCCGTGTCGCTGCAGGAGCGGCAAATGGAAATGCTGCGCGACAAGCACCGCGGGCTCGAACACAAGATCGTCGAGTTGATTCGCAACAGCCAGGAGAACACGAGCATCTCCGACAAGCTGCACCGCTGGACGCGCGCCATCATGCAGACCGCCAACCCCGGCGACCTGCCCGACGTGCTCGTCAAAGAACTGAAGCACCAGTTCCAGATTCCGCAGGCCGCGATTCGCCTGTGGGGTGCTGCCGAGGTGTTCGGCGTGCTGTCGTTTGCGCGTCCTGTCAGTGTCGATGCACAGAGTTTTGCGGCCAGCCTGACGCAGCCGTACTGCGGCGTGAATTCTGCCTTCGAAGCGGCCACCTGGCTCGATGACCCGCGTGCGGTGGCGTCGATGGCGCTGATCCCCTTGGGCAGCGACGAAGCCTCGGGCACCTTCGGCATGTTGGTGCTCGCCTCACCCGACCCGACGCGCTACAGCGCCGACATGGGCACCGAATTCCTGACGCGCATCGGCGAAATCGCCAGCGCCGGCCTGACACGGCTGCTGCCGGTGAAATGACCGCGGCACGGCGTCCCGCGCCACGCCCTTCGGGCCAGGGCGCGTCGGCGCCGCCGCTGGAAGAATTGAATCAAGACATTCAGCGCCACCTGGTGCATCTGCAGGTGGAGCGCCGCCTCGCGGCGCGGACGCTGGCGATCTACACCGAGGCGCTGACTCGCCTGCAGGCTTTTGCCACGGCGCACCCCGTCGCGTTGCGCGAAGTGCAAACCCACCAGGTGCGGCGCTGGGCCGCAAAAATGCATGCGCAAGGTCTGTCGTCTCGCAGCATTGCGCTTGCCCTCTCGGCCTGGCGTGGCTTGTACCGGTGGCTGGGACATGAATCGCTGGTGTCGCTCAACCCTGTCGAAGGCGTGCGCGCCCCCAAGGCAGGCAAGCCCTTGCCCAAGGCCTTGTCGGTGGACCAGGCCGTGGCGCTGGCCGAAGCTGCCGACGCAGTTGGCGAACCGGCCATCGCGGCGCGCGACCAGTGCGCGCTGGAGCTGCTGTATGGCTGCGGCCTGCGTGTCGCCGAGCTGGTGGGGCTGGACCTGCACGCGGGGGCCACGGCACGCGGCTGGCTCGACGTGAGTGATGCCAGCGTGCACGTGCTCGGAAAAGGCAACAAGCGCCGCAGCGTGCCGGTCGGCGGACCGGCGCTGGTTGCGCTGCAGGCCTGGCTTGCGCAACGTGGTTCGTTG
>DASQOS010000424.1:0-3406 GCA_035644375.1 Rhizobacter sp. | reverse complement strand
CGCCGTGGCGCTGGTGATCTTCGCGCGCTGGAGCCCGTGGCGCTGCCTGGGCGCAGCCTTGTTGTTCGGCGGTGCGGGCGCGCTGGGCCCGGCACTGCAATCGGTGGGCATCAGCAGCGGCTATTACCTGTTCAACGCCGTGCCGTATGTGCTGACGCTGTTGATCCTGGTGTGGACCTGCTCGCCCACGCGCAGCGTAAAAGGTGCGCCGGCCGAGTTGGGGGTCTCTCACTAAGCTCCTCTCCATGGGCTGGAGCCGGACGTGGAGAGCCAAACTTCGAGGAGCAAGACATGAGTGGTTTGGGTGGATTGAACAAATCGCGCCACGGCGTCGTCGTCGGCTTGGTGCAACTGCAGCTGCCGGTCGTCAAGACGCCGGCCGACCTGGCGTCACAAACCCAGCGCATCTGCGACATGGTCGCCAAGGCACGGCGCAACCAGGGCACGATGGACCTGGTGGTGTTCCCCGAGTACGCGCTGCACGGGCTGAGCATGGACACCACGCCCGAGATCATGTGCACGCTCGACGGGCCCGAAGTCGCGGCCTTCAAGCAGGCTTGCGTGGCCAACAAGATCTGGGGCTGTTTCTCCATCATGGAGCTCAACCCCGGCGGCAACCCCTACAACAGCGGCCTGATCATCGACGACCAGGGTGCCATCAAGCTGTACTACCGCAAGCTGCACCCGTGGGTGCCGGTCGAGCCGTGGGAGCCGGGCAACGTCGGCGTGCCGGTGTGCGACGGGCCGAACGGCAGCAAGCTGTCGCTGATCATCTGCCACGACGGCATGTTCCCCGAGATGGCGCGCGAAGCCACCTACAAGGGCGCCGAGATCATTCTGCGCACAGCAGGCTATACCGCGCCGATCCGTCACGCGTGGAAGGTGACGAACCAGGCGAACGCCTTCTGCAACCTGGTCTACACCGCCAACGTCTGCATGTGCGGCAGCGACGGCAGCTTCGACTCGATGGGCGAGGGCATGTTCTGCAACTTCGACGGCAGCGTGATGGTGGAAGGCAGCAGCCGGCCCGACGAGATCATCACCTGCGAGCTGCGGCCCGACTTGCTGCGCGAAGCGCGTGCCGGTTGGGGCGTCGAGAACAACATCTACCAGCTGTACCACCGCGGTTACGTGGCGGTGAAGGGTGGGGCGCAGGATTGTCCGTACACCTACATGCACGACATGGCGGCGGGGCGCTATGCGCTGCCATGGAAGGCGAGCGTGCAGGTGACCGATGGCACGCCATGCGGGTTTGATGCGCCGACGCGCAGCTACAAAGGGCCGGAGGCACATCCCTTGGTGCCGGACTCGTCGCCCGTTCCTTTGAGAAAGGTGGCCTGACCATGACACGCTACATCGCAGCCGACCCGTACCGCTGGCCCTTCGACGGCGACATGACGCCGCAGAACACCGCGTTGGTCGTCATCGACATGCAGATCGATTTCTGCGGCGAAGGCGGCTACGTCGACAAGATGGGCTACGACATTTCGATGACGCGCGCGCCGATCGAGCCTCTGAAGAAACTGTTCGCCGCGATGCGCGCCAAGGGCTACACGCTGATCCACACGCGCGAAGGGCACAAACCCGATCTGTCGGACCTGCCGGCGAACAAGCTGTGGCGCTCACGGCAGATCGGGACCGATGGGATTGGGATTGGGGACATGGGGCCGTGTGGTCGCATCCTGACGATTGGCGAGCCGGGGTGGGAAATCATTCCGGAGCTGGCGCCGTTGCCCGGTGAGCCGGTGATCGACAAGCCGGGCAAGGGTTGTTTCTATGGGACCAATTTCGAGTTGATCTTGCGGAATCGGGGGATTCGGAATTTGGTTTTGACGGGGATCACGACCGATGTGTGTGTGCACACGACGATGCGGGATGCGAATGACCGTGGGTATGAGTGTGTGATCTTGTCCGATTGCACGGCTGCAACGGACCTGGGGAATCACCTGGCGGCTTTGAAGATGGTGACGATGCAGGGTGGGGTGTTTGGGGCTGTGTCGGATTCGAAGGCTGTGATTGAGGTTGTTGGGGCATGAGAGTCTTTTCTGTCTTTTCTTCTCACGCAGTGAGGAAGAAAAAAGTTACTCGCCTGTCAAGGCGAAACTCGACGCCGACGAACGAAGTTGGCACAAGAAACACACAACAAAGCAAGAGGCCAAAACCATGACCGCCCCCCTGGACCCCGTCCCCCGTCCAACGGGCGCCCTCGCCCTCGACACCTACGAACTGACCAAACGCTTCGGCGCCTTCACCGCCATGGACAAGGTCTCTCTGAAAGTGAGGCCGGGAACAGTCCACGCGCTGCTCGGCGAAAACGGCGCCGGCAAAAGTACCTTGGTGAAATGCGTGGTCGGCTACCAGCGCGCCGAAGAAGGCAGCGTGCTGATCGACGGCAGAGAACAAGACATCTCGTCGCCTGTCGTCGCCCGCGACCTCGGCATCGGCATGGTCTACCAGCACTTCACCGTGGTGCCCGGCATGACGGTTGCCGAAAACTTGCTGCTCGCACGCGGCCACCTGCCGGCCCTGATCAACTGGCCCGAGGCGCGCGCCGAACTTGCGGCCTTCTTGGAAACCACACCGTTCAAGCTCGACCTCGACGCCACGCCGCAAGAACTGTCCGCCGGTCAAAAACAAAAGCTCGAAATCCTCAAGCAACTGCTGTTGAAACCACGCCTGTTGATCCTCGACGAGCCCACCTCCGTGCTCACGCCGCAAGAGGCCGACGAGGTGCTGGGCCTGCTGCGCGACCGCGCGCATGCCGGTGAATGCAGCATCGTGCTGATCACCCACAAGTTCCGCGAGGTCACGGCCTACGCCGATGACGTGAGCGTGCTGCGCAAGGGCCGGCTGGTGGCCGCGCACAAGGTGTCCGAAACCGACCCGCAGCAACTGGCCACTGACATGGTGGGCGGTGCCGACGATGCCAAGCGCGAGTTCGCAGCGCCTGTGCGCGCCGATCGCACGCGCGGCGAACCGCGCTTGCAGGTCAAGAACCTGAGGGTCGATGGCGACCGCGGGCAGGTTGCGGTCGATGGCCTGAGTGTCAACGTGCATGCCGGCGAGATCGTCGGCGTGGCCGGCGTGTCGGGCAACGGCCAGCGCGAGTTGGCCGAGGCCCTGGTGGGACAGCGCCGCCGGGTCTCGGGCGAGGTCTGGGTCGGCGCCGAGAAGTTCTCGGCCAGCCGCGACCAGAACCGCCGGCTCAAGGTGCGCAGCCTGCCCGAGGAGCCGCTGCGCAATGCCTGCGTCGGCGACCTGAGCGTGTCTTCCAACATCGGCATGCGCACGTTCGACATGGCGCCGGCCGCGCGCATGGGCTTGCTGCGCTCAGGCACGCTGCGCGAACGTGCGCGCAAGCTCATCGCGGAGTTCGGTGTCAAGACGCGCGGTGAGCTGGCGCCGA
>DASQOS010000423.1:0-3214 GCA_035644375.1 Rhizobacter sp. | reverse complement strand
AGCCCCCACGTCGCTGCGCTCCTGCCCCCCGAGGGGGCGCGGCCCGCCTTGAGGCGGCTCGGCGCCGGGCCGACATGAAGCCCCCACGCTTGCCGCTGCGCGGCGGCGCTGCCCCCCAAGGGGGCGCGGCCCGCCTTGAGGCGGCTCGGCGCCGGGCCGGCCTCTTCGCTTGAAGTTGCCCTAGATGCTGACCTTCAACGAAGCCCAGTTGATGGCGTGGATCACGCCCTTGTTCTGGCCGTTCCTGCGCGTGCTGGCGCTGTTCACCAGTGCGCCGGTGATTTCGCAGCGCAACGTCCCGCTGCGCGCGCGCGTGGCGCTGGCTTTCCTGATCACCTTTTGCGCCCAGGCGTCGCTGCCCGAGATGCCGGTGATCGCGCTCGATTCGCCGCAGATGTTCCTGGTCGTCGTTCAGCAGTTTCTGATCGGCGTGTCGCTCGGCTTTGCCGCCCGCGTCGTGTTTGCGGCGATCGAATTCGCAGGCGAACTGATCGGCTTGCAGATGGGCCTGAACTACGCCGGCTTCTTCGACCCCAGCTCAGGCGGTGAAGGCACCGCGGTCAGCCGGTTCTTCGGCATCGTGGTGTCGTGGTTGTTCATCATCATCAACGGGCATTTGCTGCTGATCGGCGCGGTGGTGCAAAGCTTTCAGATCTTTCCGGTCGGGCCGGAGCCATTTGCGTTTCTGCATGCCACCCAGCCGCAGGTGTGGGGCGCCGAGGTGTTCAAGCTGGGTTTGTGGATTGCGCTGCCGGTGATC
The DNA here is from genome assembly GCA_035644375.1 of Rhizobacter sp. Classification (GTDB taxonomy): domain Bacteria; phylum Pseudomonadota; class Gammaproteobacteria; order Burkholderiales; family Burkholderiaceae_C; genus Rhizobacter. The sequence goes on along the minus strand of DASQOS010000423.1, from coordinate 2,454 downwards.
ACCATGTTGCTGTTCGTCAACCTGGTGCTGGGCATCATTTCGCGCGTGTCGCAACAGATGAATATTTTCGCGATCGGCTTTCCGATCACCTTGGCGGTGGGCCTGTTAGGCGTGTTGCTGACGCTGCCGATGATGCAGGCGCCCTTCACCATGGCGCTGGAGCAGATGCTGGCGCAATTCCAGTAGCTCAGTGCTTGGCCGAACGCACGGCCGAGTGCGCCAGTGCTTCGTCGATCGCTGCGTTGAGCTTCTCGACGTTGATCGGTTTGGTGACGTAGCGGAAGAATCCTTCGGCCAGGCCCTGCGCCCGGTCGCGCGGCATGGCGTTGGCGGTGATGGCGATCACCGGAATGTGCGCGGTTCTGGCATCGCTGCGCAAGACGGCTTGCGCATCGCGCCCGCTCAGGCCGGGCAGGTTGATGTCCATCAGGATCACTTGCGGCAGGTGCGCGCGCGCCAGTTCGATGCCGAGCTGCGCGTCGGGGGCCGACAGCTGGCGCAGGTCGGCCCGGTAGGCAATGATTTCTTCCACCAGCCGCTGGTTGGCGGGGTTGTCTTCCACATACAGCAGCAAGGGCGCGTCAGCCGAGGCGCTGCTTCCGTTCCACGGCGAGAAGGCCAGCGATTCGTCCGGCACGGTGTTGCCGTGTTCCGGCGATTCGGCGACCTGCAGTTCGATAGCGAACACGCTGCCGACGCCCACCGTGCTGGTGACGCCGATGCTGCCGTTCATCAGTTCGATCAGCCGCTTGGTCACCACCAGGCCGATGCCTGTGCCCTCCACCGAGCTGGTTTCCTGGCCCAGGCGGTTGAACGGCTGGAACAAGGCCTCGACTTGATCGGGGCGCAGGCCCAGGCCGGTGTCGCGCACCGACAGGCGAACGCGGTCGGACCCCAGCGACACGCAATCCACCACCACCGTGCCGCCTTCGCGGTTGTATTTGATGGCGTTGGACAACAGGTTCAGCAGCACCTGCTTCAAGCGGGTTCTGTCGGCAAGAACATTCAGGCCGCTGCTGTCCGAAAACAGCATTCGGATGTTGCGCTGATTGGCCGCCGGCTCGATCATGGTTCGGCATTCGACCAGCATGTCGGACATGGCCACGGGTTCGATCGACAGCATCAAGTTGGCGGATTCGATCTTGGCCAGGTCGAGAATCTCATTGATCAGGTTCAGCAGGTGCGTGCCGGCTTTGAGAATGTGCTTGGTGAACTCGGTTCTCTTGGCCGGGGTCAGCGCCAGCGAGTCGTTGCCCAGCAGTTGTCCAAAGCCCAGAATGGCGTTCAGCGGTGTGCGCAGTTCGTGGCTCATGCTGGAGATGAACTCCGACTTGGCCCGATTGGCGTGCTCTGCCGCATCGGTGGCCAAGGCCAGTTCCCGGTTCGATCCCTCAAGCGCCGCGGTTCGCTCCAGCACGCGCTTTTCCAGGTCTTGGTTGAGCCGCATGATTTCTTGCTGAGCCACGCGCCGCTCGTTCACTTCGCGTGCCACGGCGCGCATCGAACTCTCGTTCTCGATGGATCGCCGTTCGATTTCAGCCATCATGTTGTTGAACGATTCGACCAGGGTGCCGACTTCGTCGGCGCTCAGCTTTTGCGCGCGCCGAGAGTAGTCTTTCTGTTCCACGACCTCGCGCGCAATCCTGCCGATGTCGAGAATGGGGCGCATGACGATGCGGTGCAGCCGCGACGACAGCAACAGCGCCACCAGCATCGCGCCGAGCAAGACGGCCAACGCGATCTCGACGTAGCGCAGGATCCGGTCGTACAGCTCGTAGTCCGCCCGCAGGTACACCGTGCCGAGCAATTCGTTGTTCTTGGTCACGCGCTTGAACACCGTCAGGTCGCGGTCCTGGATGCGCACGCCATCGAGCCCGGGCTGCGTGGGAAAGCTGATTTCCTCCGCGCCGGCGTGGTAGGTGGCAAAGACATGGCCGCGGGCGTCGTAGACCGCCGCCGCGTGCACCTGCGGACGGATGCGCAGCAGGTTCAGGTTTTCGCGCGCGACCTTGCTGTCGTCGAAGGCGAGTGCCGCCGCCGTGGTCTGGCCCAGCAGTTCGGCCTGCGTCGTCATGTCGTTGACCCAGGCCTGGTGGTAGGAGCGCAAGTCATAGGTCACCATCGCGCCGAGGGCGATGGTCAGCGACACCAGGGTCGTGAACAGCACCACGCCAAGCAGTTTCGTCTGCAGTGAGCGGGGCGGGTGCAGCTTCATGCCTAGACCACCTTGCGCGCCACCGCCAGCAAGCGCGAGCTGATCTTGAGATTGCCCTGCTCCGCGGGGCGCAGCGCCACATCGAAGCGCACCTTGTTCTCGACCACGACGAAATTGATCGTGCTGCCTTGCGCAAAGGCATCGTCGGTTTCGCTGACGGTGAGCAGCGGCTGGGTCTTGGCGGCATTCAGCCAGTCGTTTGCCCGGGTTTCCGCGCGGCCGATGAACAGCATGTGCAA
>DASQOS010000422.1:0-5305 GCA_035644375.1 Rhizobacter sp. | reverse complement strand
ATTGCCTGAACAACCAAGGCAACTACGTCGTCAGCCTGGGCAACGTGGTGCGCTGGTTGGCGCAGCAGGCAGAGGGCCTGGGCGTCGAGATCTTCCCGGGTTTTGCCGCCGCCGACGTGCTCTACAACGACAACGGCTCGGTCAAGGGCGTGGCCACCGGCAATTTTGGGCTGGGCAAGGACGGCAACCCCACCGACAGCTTTCAGCTCGGCATGGAGTTGCACGGCAAGTACACGCTGTTTGCCGAAGGCTCGCGAGGCCACCTCGGCAAGCAGCTGATTGCCAGGTTCAAGCTCGATGTCGGCAAGGACCCGCAGAGCTACGCCATCGGCGTCAAGGAGTTGTGGGAGATCGCTCCAGCGCAACACAAACCGGGCCTGGTGCTGCACACCGCCGGCTGGCCGATGGACAACGCCACCTACGGTGGCGCTTTCCTGTACCACTTGCCGGACAACCAGGTCACGCTCGGCTTCATCACCGGCCTGGATTTCAGCAACCCGTGGCTCAGCCCGTTCGAGGAAATGCAGCGTTGGAAAACCCATCCCGCCATTCGTGCGCAGCTCGAAGGCGGCAAACGCATCGGTTATGGCGCGCGGGCCATCACCGCGGGCGGTCTGGTCAGCCTGCCCAACACCGTGTTTGCCGGGGGCGCGCTGATCGGCTGCGACGCCGGCTTCCTGAATGCCAGCCGCATCAAGGGCAGCCATGCCGCCATCAAGACCGGCATGCTGGCGGCCGACGCGGCATTCGACGCGGTGACCAACGGTCGTCAGCACGACGAGTTGAACAGCTACCCGCTGGCGTTCGAGAAGAGCTGGTTGTTCGAAGAGCTGAACCAGTCACGCAACTTCAAGCAGTGGTTCAAGAGAGGCCTGATCGTCGCGACGCTGATGAACGGCATCGAGCAGTGGCTGTTGCCCAAGCTCGGAATCAAGTCACCGCCGTGGACACTGCGCCGCAAGCATGCCGATCACGCGCTGCTGAAGCCGGCCGCCGAGTGTCCGCAGATCCTGTACCCCAAGCCCGACGGCAAGATCACCTTCGATCGGCTGAGCAGCGTCTTCATCAGCAACACCAACCATGCGGAAAACCAGCCCTCGCATCTGACACTCAAGGACAACAGCATTCCGGTGACGGTGAACCTGGCGCGGTACGCCGGCCCCGAGAGCCGCTATTGCCCCGCCGGCGTCTACGAATTCGTGAAGCACGTGGACGGCAGCGACCGCCTGCAGATCAATGCGCAGAACTGCGTGCACTGCAAGACCTGTGACATCAAGGATCCTTTGCAAAACATCGTGTGGGTGACGCCCGAGGGCGGTGGCGGGCCGAACTACAGCGGCATGTGACTGCCGGATGGGGGTTACGCCGCCGGTGGGACCTCCTGCGCGATTCGGTACCGGTCGGTCACCGAGAGATTGCTGAAGCAATTCTTCGATACCGAACCTCCCGCGACTTGGACCAATTGGTCTGGTTGACCATCCCACCTGCAGCCTTTTTTAAAGCTCTGGATGCCTAAAAGCCGATTCGTAGCTCCTGATGTCGACGTCCGTCATCCCAATGTCGCGGGCGACTGTTTTCCAGGCCCCAACTGCACCGCGTACTTCGTCCAACACGCGCGCGGCGCTCGCCGAAAGGCCAAACAGGTTCGAGACCTTCATCGCTTCAGCAATTGAAGCCGACTCTCCCGCGTCCTTGGAAACCCAGGTTTTTAGCGCGCGTTCCTTGTCTGGAAATGGATTGAGGTCGAATGCCGGCGCCAGCTTCCATTGGCCGTGAGCAACGTGCAAGAAGCCGTGGTTGTTGAGGTGGTCGTCAACGTTGTTGATGAGGATGTTGAAGACCATCCTCCGCCACAGCTCTTCCAGATCCTTGGCGGCCTGGCTGCTGTGTTGCCGAATGGCGTCCGCGATGTCGAGGTAGGTGTATTGCTCTTCAGGAGATGCCTGCATGAGCGAGCGTGCCGACAGATACATGAGGCGTTTGCCGTCGAACCGGTCGAAGCGCGAGATGACTGCAACCGCGACCCCTTGCGCATCCTCGACCCGGGCGCGGGAAGCGTCGATACCAGCGACCTGGGCAAGTCGCAGGGCCAGCACCTCACCGTGCACGATGGAGCGCGTGTCGCGCACACTCGGAAACTTGCCTATCGCCAGGGAGCCGTCCGCGTCTACCACCGAACACTTTGGGCGCAGCCCCCCAAGCGGACTGCCATCCCCTCGCAAAAAGGCAAGGTCCCTTTCCGTTTCTGTGTTCTGCTCGACTGCCTTCGTTGCCTGAAGTAGTTGCGGCAGCACGATGAGGGCCGGCGTGTCCCGCTTGCCACTCAGGCGCTGAAAAATCCCCTTCTCGTCACGTAATCGCAACGCACCCATTCGGCTGACGTCGCTGACCCAGGAGAGAAAGTCAAACTCGGTCAGCCAGCCGGTGCGCCGGTCCTCTTCACTTGTCTGCTGGCGTTGCTTCGCGTAGTCCCGCTCGATGACCTTGCGGCCCCATCCGTCCGGCTCAACATCCGCAAAGCAGCCAAAGAACGCCGTCGGTGATGTCGGCTTGCTTGCACGGTACTGGTAGCCCGAGACCAGTGGAAGGTCGGGCGACAGCTCAAAGCGGTTCGGGTTGTCGAGCCAGGCTTGCGCATAGGCAAAGCTCGCCGAGCGGCGATTGCCGCGCTCTTCGTAGCTGAGTGTGCCGACTTCGATGCCGGCCTCGCCCAGGCAAATCGTGGCGGTCTGCTTCGTGGTGGTTTGCTTGGTGGGCTGCTTCACAGCGCCCCCGACGTGTCTCGCGGCGACCGAACACGCTTCGGCAGGCGCTCTTCATCGAGTAGCAAGCCCGTATCGTCTTTGGCGACATCCAACAGGTCGTCGAACGGGGTTCCGAGGCCAAGAGCAAACAGGAGCATCGCGTGAGCCCCGGCGGATACCGCTGGCGAACCGTGCAACACGCGGTTGTAGAGGGCGCGAGACACACCGGCTCGTTCGCAAAGCGCAGCAACTGTCAGTCGCCGCTTCTTGCGGGCGACCTCGATATCTCGGCCGAACTTCTCGAACGAGCGAAGAACCCGAGATGGAAACTTGGAAGTGTTGAGTGCCGTCATAGAGACTCGTATATGTATCGTTAATATTCTTATGGTATCGTATAAGAGTCTATAATGTAAACTTCATGAACACGAAGTTCCTAAGTATTTATCCGTAAATAATATTAACCGGCAAGATGATGTAGCCGTGAGCCAGGATGACGCGCATGGCGTTCTTGCCTCTGTATCCTGCATCAGCGCACAGATGCTTGGAGCGCCTCTTCGAGGGTGAAGGCCGCTTGACCATGATGGCGGTCAACACCGCCTCCACCTGTGTCACGTCATTCACGTTGGCCGCGGTCACGACGAGCGACAAGGGGGTGCCACGCCCGTCCACCCGCAGGTGACGCTTGCTTCCTTTTTTTCCCCCGATCCGTTGGATTTCGGCCCACCGCTTCTTGCGCCAAGGGCGCCTTGAACATCGCCCCGTCAATGCCCTGCCATCGCCAAGCGATGCCTTCGAGGTCGTCGTACTCGGCCAAGCCTGCCTTCCACAGCGTCTCGAAGAACCCCGCCTTGGACCATTGCATGAACTTTTGATGCACCGCGCTTGCGCTGCCGAATCGCTCGCTGGGCAAGGCCTTCCACTGACAACCTGTTCTCAGCATGTACACAATGGCTTCGAAGACCAGTCGTGGTGGCTTCGCGGGGCGCCCCGCGCCCACGCCACGAACATACTGCTTGGTCGGATCACGGGCGGGCTGCGGCACCAGCGGCTCCACTCGCTTCCAGAATTCATCCGTCACCGCCCATGAATCAGCGTGCGCCTTGGTCATCCGCTCTTTCTTCGCCGACTGCACTTCGGCTCGGGGTGTAGTTTACTTAATTTACGGATAAATCCTAAGCGTCCAAGCTTGTCAATGGTTCGGATGACAAAAGGCCCGGTGTTCCCGGGCCTTTTCTGTCTCTGCATCGGGCTCCTAGTTCTTCTTGTAGGCGCGAACCCAGTCGATCTGCAAGGCTTGCGGAAAAGCCGCCGTGTCGATCCCGTGCCGGCCCGCCCAAGAGCCGCCGACGGCCAGGTTCAACAGAATGTGGGCCGGACCGGCAGGCGTGCCGTCGGTGTAGTTCCACTGGTAGCCGCGCGAGTAGATCTTCTTGCCATCCACGTAGGTGGTGACACGGTCCGGTGTCCATTCGGTGCCTACCGTGTGCCAGCCCTCGTTGAAATTGAATGGCGCTGTCCAGAAGGTCCACGCGGAGTTGAAGGCAGCATCGGCATACAGCAACTGAGACGGCAGCGTCGGACGCGTGACCACGCCCGAATGCAGCATGTTCACCTTGTCTTCCACCCCGTTGTTGACGAACTCGAAGATGTCGAACTCCGGCGGCCAGGACAGCACGCCGTTGGCCGACACGTCCGACAGCAGCCAGAACCCCGGCCAGATGCCGAGCGCGGCTGGCATCTTCACGCGCGCTTCGAAATAGCCGTAGCGAGCGGTCCAGTCCGAGCGGATCATTCCGGATTCGAAGTTGATGCCGTTCGGATCCGTCGTGGAAACCTGACGCGCCACGAGGCTGAGCACGCCATTGGCCAGTTGGTGGTTGTTGTTGTCCCGGTAGCGCTGCTTCTCGTCGTTCAAGCGGTCCATCGTTGCATCGGCGTTGATGTACCGGGTGTACCACTTGCTGGTGTTCAGCGAGCTGCCGTTGAACTCGTCGTTGAAGGCCAGGCTGTAGCCGGCCGGGACGTACGAGCCCACCGAGGACGTGATCGGCTCTGTCTGCGGCAGTTCTGCGCGCATTTTCAGCGAGGCCGTGTCCACGATCACCCGCGTTCCGTTGGTCACCACGCTGACCTCGGCTTTCGACGTGTAGGCCGGCGCCCTGAAATCGATGACGTAGTCCTGATAGGTATTGGCCGTCAGTGTCTTTTGGTAGACGCGCTCCTTGCCAACACCGTCTGCCAAACGAAACGTCATCGATATCACCGCGCTGCCGACCGTCTTCTCGTTGCGCGCCTTCATGCGCAAGGTGTACGACTTGCCCGCCTCCAGCTTGCCTGGGGCCACGGCGTAGAGGCTTCGCCAGCCCACGTTCAGCGCACTTTTTCCGGCGCGCAACTGGCTGTTCACGAGCACCGCGTCGCTCACTGCCCATCCGGCCAGCCCCGCATCGAACTGCGGGTTGGCAATCAATTCATCGGTAGCAACCACATACGACGGCGCAGGCGCAGGCGCAGGCGCAGGCGCCGGTGCCGGTGCCGGTGCCGGTGCCGGTGCCGGTGCC
>DASQOS010000421.1:0-8268 GCA_035644375.1 Rhizobacter sp. | reverse complement strand
AAGCATGTTGCCGACGCAGGGGCCGCGCAGCGACGGCGGGGTCTGGGTCTCGCGCAACGCGGACCGCGCGGTGCTGATTGCCACCACGCAGGCCCAGGGCGCCGACCTGGACGCCCAGGAGCGCAGCCTGCAGAGCGTGCGCGACAGCTTTGCCCCGTTCGCCGCACAAGGGCTGCGCCTGGTGCTGTCGGGCTCGGGCACGTTTGCGGTGGCCTCGCGTGCCCAGATCAAGAGCGAAGTCGAGCGCCTCGCCATCGCCGGGGGCCTGGCCATCGTCGGCATCCTGCTGCTGGCCTTCGGCGGCTCGCTGCGCACGCTGTTCAGCGCGCTGCTGCCGGTGGGCAGCGGGGTGCTGGCGGGCATCGCGGCGGTCAGCCTGGTGTTCGGCAACGTGCATGGCATCACGCTGGGTTTCGGCACCACGCTGATCGGCGAAGCGGTCGACTACGCGATCTACTACCTGATCCAGGCCCGTTGCGTGCCGGGCCTGGCCCCCGGATCGGGCGCGCGCAAGTGGCTCGTCGACAGCTGGCCCACCGTGCGGCTCGGGCTGTTGACCTCGGTCTGCGGTTTTGCCGCGCTGTTGTTCTCGGGGTTTCCGGGGCTGGCCCAACTCGGCTTGTTTTCGATGGCAGGTTTGGCTGCGGCCGCCCTGACCACGCGCTGCATATTCCCGCTCCTGGCGCCCGATGGCGCGCCGGGCGTGGGCCTGAGGCGCCATCTGGGGCGTCTGGTCGGCAGGTGTACCGAGGTTCTGCCGCGCGCGCGCTGGCCGCTCGCGGCGATCGTGGTGCTGGCGGCGGCTGCGCTCGTGGGGCTGCCCTCGGCCTGGCGCGGCAGCCTGTCGTCGCTGAGTCCGGTCAGCGCCGAAAAGATGAAGATCGACGAAGACCTGCGTGCCGACGTCGGGGCCACCGACAGCGGCACGCTGGTGGCGGTCTCGGCGCCGGACGAGGCCGGCGTGCTGGCGCAGGCCGAAGCGGCAGGGGCGCGGCTCGACCGGCTCGTCGAGTCCGGCGTAATCAACGGCTACGAGTCGCCAGCGCGCATTCTTCCCAGCCCCGGGCTGCAGCAACGGCGCCGCGATGCGCTGCCCGATGCCGCCACCTTGTCGGCCCATCTGAATCAAGCGACGCTGGACGGCCCGCTGCCCGCAAGGCGCCTGGGCGGTTTCATCGACGATGTGCAGGCGGCGCGTCGGCAGCCGCTGCTCACGCTGGATTCATTGAAGGGTTCGCCGCTGGCGCCGGTATTGGGCGCACAGATCTTGCCGGGCGACGCCACCCGGCCGTGGCGGGCCTTGTTGAGCTTGCAGGCGGGCTCCCAGGGTACTGACGTCGCCAGGCTGCGCGCGGCGCTGGCCGACCTTCCCGGCACGCAGGTCGTCAACATCGGCAGCGAACTCGGCGCGCTGTATGCGCGCTACCTGCATGAGGCCACGCTGCAGGCCTTGCTGGGCGCACTCGCCGTGTGCGTGCTGCTGCTGCTGCACCTGCGGTCCTGGCAGCGCTTGTGGCGCATCGCCCAGCCGATGGGCGGGGCGGTGCTGATCGTGCTGGCCGTGATGACGGCCAGCGGTGTCGCGCTCGGCATCCTGCACCTGGTGGGCCTGCTGCTTTCGGTGGCCATCGGCTCCAACTACGCGCTCTTTTTCGACCAGATCCGCATGCAACAACAAGCGCTGCCGGACGGCGCTGCCACGGTGATCGACACCGACACGCTGGCCTCGCTGGCGCTGGCCAATCTCACCGCCGTGACCTCGTTTTGCCTGCTCGCGTTCTCGAGCATTCCCGCCCTGTTTGCCGTCGGACAGGTGGTGGCGCCGGGGATTTTGCTGAGTCTGTTGCTGTCGGCTGCTTTCATTCCCCTGCCAAGACGATGAAAGACCGGGTGCCGGCGCCCAAGGCCCTGTGCAAAAATTTGCCATTTGATTTGATGGCTCAGCGCATGCATTCCTCCTCGCTTCCGGCCCGGCCCATGGGCGCGTCCCGCTGGCACATGCCGATTCTGGTGAAAGCCAGTGTTGCCTGCCATCTTGGCGCAGGCGCCGCCGTTCTTGTCGAGCCGGCGCTGTGGCCCTGGTCGCTCGGCGCCGTGACGCTCGACCATGCGCTGCTCACGGCCGTGGGCCTGTGGCCGCGTTCGACCTGGCTGGGCAGCAACATGCGCCGTCTTCCCGACGCGGCGGCGCAGCGCGGCGAAGTCGCGATCACGCTCGACGATGGCCCCGACCCCGTCGTCACGCCGATGGTGCTCGATCTGCTGGAGGCGCACGGCGCACGCGCCACTTTTTTCTGCATCGCGCGCCGCGCCGAACAGTACCCGCAGCTGTGCCGCGAGATCATCGAGCGCGGCCACAGCGTGCAGAACCATTCGCTTCGGCACTCGCACACCTTCGCGTTTTCAACCCCGCGCGCTTTTGCCGGCGAAATCGAGTTGGCGCAACACCTGCTGAGCCAGATCACAGGGCAGTGGCCGGTGTTCTTTCGTGCGCCGGCAGGTCTGCGCAATCCGTTTCTGGCGCCGGTGCTGCATGACAAAGGTCTGCAGCTCGTGAGCTGGACGCGGCGCGGCTTCGATACCGTCTTGTCCAACCCGGTCGGTGTTCTGGCGCGCCTGACCCGCGGGCTTCAGGCCGGCGACATCCTGCTCTTGCACGACAGCAACTCCGGCCAAGCGCCCAGTGGCAAGCCGGTCTCGCTGGAGGTCTTGCCGGCGTTGCTGCGTCGCATCGACGCCGCCGGGCTGCGCACCGTCACGCTGCCGCAGGCCATGCAGCCTGCGCCAGCGGAGTTCCTCGCATGATCTTCATGGGGCCGGCCCGCCGCCACTGGTCTGCATTGATAGACGCCGCCAGCGCGCCCTACCGCAACGCCGACCGCTTTGCCTGGTGCCACGCGCGCGGCAAACTGTGGCTTGACCCGGTGTTTCGCCACCTGCTGAGCCAGGGCCTGATTGCGCCGCGTGCCCGCGTGCTCGACATCGGCTGCGGCCAGGGGCTGCTGGCGAGCTTGCTGAGCGCCTGCAACGCGCCGGCGCAACAAGGCCGCTGGCCCAGCACCTGGGCCGCGATGCCGGCGGCGGCACGGGTCACCGGCATCGAGTTGATGGCGCGCGACGTCGAACGCGCCAGAATGTCGCTCGGCAACTCGGCCGAGTTCGTTTGTGGAGACATGAGACACACGCCTTTCCCGGAAGCAGACACCGTCGTCATCCTGGACGTGCTGCACTACGTCAGCGTGCCGGAGCAGAACGAGTTGCTTGCGCGCGTGCGCCGTGCACTGCCGGTGGGCGGCAGCTTGTTGCTGCGCGTCGGCGACGCGGCCGCCAAACGCCGCTTCTGGACCAGCCAGTGGGTCGATGCCTGGGTGACCAAGCTGCGCGGGCGCCGCGTCCTGCCGATGTTTGGCCGCACTCTGCCCGAATGGGTCAGCCACCTCGAATCGCTGGGTTTCGCGGTGCGCAGCCAGCCCATGAGCAAAGGCACACCGTTTGCTAACGTGCTGCTTGTCGCCAGTGTCAGGAGCGTTGCATGAGAACCGAGCGTCGGGCCCGTGCGTTTGACGAAGCGCACCCATGACCCCGCTCGCCATCTCGGCCTTCACGTTGACGACCGCGCTGGGCGCCGGGCGTGCGGCAACGCTGGACGCGTTGCGGGCGCAGCGCAGCGGGCTGGCGCCCGTGACCTTCATGGGCCTGCCGCTGCCCACCTGGGTCGGCGAGGTGGCCGGCGTCGACGCCACCCGCTTGCCCCAGCCGCTGGCCGAATTCGATTGCCGCAACAACCGCCTCGCCTGGTGGGGGCTGCAGCAAGACGGGTTCCTCGGCGCGGTGGCCGTGGCGCGCGCACGTTGGGGCGCCGGCCGGGTCGCCGTGTTCCTGGGAACCAGCACCTCGGGTTTGCTGCAGACCGAGCTCGCTTATCGCCGGCGCACATCGGATGGCAGCTTGCCGGCCGACTTCCACTACGGCCCGACGCAAAACACCTACTCGGTCGCCGATTTCGCGATGCACGCACTGCAGCTGCAAGGCCCGAGCTGGGTCGTCTCGACGGCCTGTTCGTCCAGCGCCAAGGTGTTCGGCACCGCGGCCCGCATGATCGCGGCAGGCCTGGTCGACGCGGCGGTTGTCGGCGGGGTCGACAGCCTGTGCCTGTCCACGCTGTACGGCTTCAACTCTCTGGAGCTGTTGTCCGACGAAATCTGCCGGCCCTGGGACGCCGCACGCAAGGGCTTGTCGATTGGCGAGGCGGCGGCATTCGCATTGGTCGAGCGCGCGTCGGAAGCACCGCAAGGCTGGCTGCTGGGCATCGGCGAAACCAACGATGGTTACCACATGAGCACGCCCCACCCCGAAGGGGCAGGCGCGATCGCGGCGATGCGCGGCGCACTCGCCGATGCAGGCTTGCAGGCGGCCGACATCGACTACATCAACCTGCACGGCACCGCCACGCCCACCAACGACACGGCCGAAGATGCGGCGGTCAACAGCGTTTTCGGCAGCAGCACACCTTGCAGTTCGACCAAGGGCGCGACCGGGCATACGCTGGGCGCAGCCGGCGCTGTTGAAGCCTTGATTGCCTTGCTGGCGATACAGCACGGAGTGATGCCCGCCGGCTTGAATGTTCAGCAGCGTGATGCGGCGCTGCAGCTGAACTACCTGCAACACAACCAAGCCGCCGGCGTGCGCCGCGTGCTGTCGAATTCATTCGGCTTTGGCGGGTCCAATGCCAGCCTCGTGCTCGGAGGTGTGGGGTGAATGAACTGCGCGTCTGGGTGCAGGGGATCGGGCTGTTGGGGCCGGGCCTGAATTCGTGGCCCAGCGCGCTGGAGGTGTTGCGCGGCGGGCAGCCGCATGCCAATGTGCCGACCGTGCTGCCGCTGCCGTCCCGATTGCCGCCGGCAGAGCGGCGCCGCGCAGGTTCTGCGGTCAAGCTGGCGATGGCGGTTGCCGATGAAGCGGTGACCCAGGCGCAGTTCGACCCCGGCACGCTGGCCACGGTGTTTGCCTCGTCGAGTGGTGAAGGGGCCAACTGCCACGCCTTGTGCGACACCCTCGCCAGCGCCACGCCCGTGGTGTCGCCGACGCGGTTCACGAATTCCGTGCACAACGCGTCGTCCGGCGCCTGGCACATTGCCGTGGCCAGCCGGGCGCCGTCCACCAGCCTGTGCGCCTTCGACGGCAGCTTTGGTGCCGGGCTGATCGAGGCGACCATCAGCGTGTGCCTGACCGGGCGGCCGGTGTTGCTGGTGGCGAGCGACTCGCCCTACCCGGAACCGCTGAACACCGCGCGCCCGCTGCCCGATCATTTCGGGGTCGCATTGCTGTTGACGCCTGCGGCCACCGAGCGCTCGCTGTCGGCGCTGACGCTCCGCTTGAGCAGCTCCCCGGCCGTGGCAACGCCCCTCAGAGAGGCCTCGCTCGAGACCCTGCGCCATGCGCTTCCTGCCGCTGCCGTGTTGCCGCTGCTGGTCGCCATCGCGCAGGGCGCGGCTCAGCGTCACATGGCGCTCGGCTACCTGCCGGCGATGGGGCTGCTGGTTGACGTCGAGCCGGTCGTGTGATGGCGCGTTCATGAGCTCGCCGGGCCGCCCCAAAGGCGAATCCCTGGGTGCGCGGCACGCAGCTACCCCAGTGAGCGCTCCGCAGACGCTGACGCGCGAGGGCATCGCGGCGTTGATTCCGCACAGCGGCACGATGTGCCTGCTGAGCTGTTTGTTGGAGTGGGACCTGCAGCGCATCGTCTGCCTCGCGACCAATCACCGTGACGCCAACCATCCATTGCGCACGCGCACCGGCTTGCTGTCACCCTGTGCCATCGAGTACGCGGCGCAGGCCATGGCCCTGCATGGCGCCTTGATCGGACAAGACGCCGGCACCGCTGCAAGCCCCGGTTACCTGGCGAGCGCGCGTGGTGTCCGGTTGCACCTGCTGCGGCTCGATGATTTGCCGCTTGACGCCGACCCCAGCCAGCCCGACGCGCTGCGCATCGAGGCCATCCGCCAGTCTGGCAACGCGAGCCAGATCCTGTACGCTTTCAGCGTCAGCCACGCAGGCCGCCCGGTCGCCGACGGGCGCGCGGCGGTGGTGCTCAACACGGCGCTGTCCACATGACCACTGATCCATCGAAGCCAAAGCGAGCGCTCGTCACCGGCGCCAGCGGCGGCATCGGCCGGGCGATTGCGCTGCGGCTCGCGCGTGCCGGCCTGCATGTGATCGTGCATGCCAACAGCCGGCTCGCCTTGGTGGAGAGTCTGGCCGACGAGATCAAAGCCGCCGGCGGCCGTGCCGAAGCCGTGGCCTTCGACGTGACCGACCGCGCAGCGGTTCACCTGGCTTGCACACGTCTGCTCGAAGGCGGGCCGGTTCAGGTGCTGGTCAACAACGCGGGAACGCACGACGACGCTGCGTTCCCGGCGCTGCAAGAAGCGCAGTGGCAGGGCGTGATCGATGTCTCCGTCAACGGCTTTTTCAACGTGACGCAACCGCTCACGATGCCGATGATTCGCACCCGCTGGGGACGCATCATCAACATCTCGTCGATCGCGTCGCTGACCGGCAACCGCGGGCAGGTCAACTATGCCGCGGCCAAAGGTGCGCTCAACAGCGCCACCAAGGCGCTCTCGCTCGAACTGGCGAGCCGCGGCATCACCGTCAACGCGGTGGCACCTGGCATCGTCGATGCGGGCATGGCCCAAGGCAGGTTCGACCCAGCGTTGATCGAACGCCTGGTTCCGATGAAGCGTGCCGGCCGTGCCGACGAAGTGGCCGCGCTGGTTGTGTTTTTGGCGTCCGCGGACGCCGGCTACATCAGCGGGCAGGTCATTTCGATCAACGGCGGGATGGCGTAGGTAGAGGCCCCCACGTCGCTGCGCTCCTGCCCCCCGAGGGGGCGCCTCGTCTGAGCCCGGGAAACCCGTGCTCGCCGAGTTGCTTGATGGGGCACTTCGCTGCGCTTGTGCGGCACTCGGCGTGACGACTTTCCTCACCAGAACAATCGCTCCTGCCCCCGAGGGGGCGCTACGGCGACGCTGCGCTCGCCTGAAGACTCAGGCGCGCTCGAAGAGCAGTACGGCGTTGGTGCCGCCGAAGGCAAACGAATTGCTGATCGCGGCCTTGAGCTCCGGCGCTGCGGTGCCAGCCTGGGTCACCAGGTTGAGGCGGCAGGCCGGGTCCATCTCTGTGCAATGCGCATTCGGCGGCATTTGCCGTTGGCACAGCGCCAGCACCGTGATGGCTGCTTCGAGAGAGCCCGCAGCACCGAGCAAGTGGCCGTGCAAAGCCTTGGTTGAACTCACGTGCAGACGGTCGAGGTGGCTGCCCCACACCTCGGCCAGCGCGTCGCGTTCGATTACGTCGCCAATGCGCGTGGCCGTGCCGTGGGCGTTGCAGTAGTCCACGTCACGCGGCTGCAGGTCGGCGCGGCGCAGCGCGGCACGCAGGGCACGGGCTTGGCCCATCACGTCGGGCTTGGTCAGGTGCGTGGCGTCGCAACTGAGGCCCCAGCCCGTGAGGTGGGCGTAGGTGCGCGCGCCACGGCGCCGCGCGTGCGCGGCGGATTCGAGCACCAGGAAGGCGGCGCCTTCACCCAGCGCAAAACCCGTGCGGTCTGTGGAAAACGGGCGCACCGAGTGGGCGGCTTCGCCGGGCTGGAAGGTGGCCAGGGTTTGCAAGGCCTGCCAAGCGAGGACCACGCCCGGCACGATGAGGGCTTCGCTGCCGCCGGCGATCGCCAGATCGACCTCGCCGCACTGCACGGCCTTGGCGGCTTCGGCGATGGCTACTGCCGCGGAGGCGCAGGCCACCGAATAGGTCAGCACGGGACCCTGTGCACGCTGGCGCATCGCCACGTGCGCGGCGGGCGCATTCGGCATGAAGGCCGGGACGGTCAAGGGCGGCACGCGCGAACCGTTGCGGTAGGCCAGCTCGAGCGATGCAGCCCCACCCATGCCGCAGCCGACGTACACGCCGATGCGCTCGGGCTCGACAGCGCCGCTGGCCTTGGCATCCTTCATCGCCAGGTCGGCAGCGGCCACCGCGAGCTGGCTGACACGGTCGACGCCGGCGAGTTGCAGCTTGGTGAACCAGCGTGATTCGTCGAAGGCCACCGTGGCGGCGACGGTCGGTTTGGGCAGGTCCGCAAAAACCGGCCGCAACGCGGACTCGCCCCGCATCAACGCGGCGAAGACAGCTTGCGGGTCGTCGCCATGGGCCGTCGCGAGGCCCAGGCCAGTGACGGCAACGGAGTTCATGCCGGCGTCTTGGCGG
>DASQOS010000420.1:0-2720 GCA_035644375.1 Rhizobacter sp. | reverse complement strand
GGCATCGACGTGCCCGGTGATGCGCTGCAATGCGTGTTGATCGATAAGCTGCCGTTTCCGCCACCCAATGATCCGCTGGTGGAAGCGCGGGTCAAACGACTGGAGAGCGAGGGACGCAACCCCTTCGCCGATTACTTCGTGGCCGAAGCCGCGGTGTCGCTGAAGCAGGGCGCAGGACGGCTGATCCGAAGCGAAACCGACCGCGGTTTGCTGGTGGTTTGCGACCCCCGCATGGCGGGCATGAACTACGGACGGCGCCTGAGAGCAGCCCTGCCGTTGATGACGCAGCTGGCGACCGAGGACGAAGCCGTGGCCTGGCTCGACACCTTGGCCGCGCAAGCGCGGCCTTTTTGACTTGGCGCCTGGCTTGACGTCTGACTAACGCGCCGGGGTGGTCGCCTCGGGCGCCGAGGCGAGAAAGTTGCTTTTCGGGAAGTTGTGACGCAACACGCGGTTGGCGTCGTCTCTCAGCTGCGTCAGGCCAAGACGGTCGTAGCAGCGCGCCATGATGGCGAGCGCCTCTTCGGCGGCGGGCGACTGCTGAAACTCCAGCACGGCGCGCTGAGCGCGGTTGGCTGCGGCGACGTAGGCGCCACGACGGAAGTAGTAGCGCGCCACATGGACTTCGTAAGACGCCAGCGAGTTGACGATGTAGCGCATGCGCTGTTGCGCATCGGGTGTGTATTTCGACTGCGGGAATTGTTCGGTCAACTGCTTGAATGCCTGGTACGAATCACGTGAGGCCTGCTGGTCGCGCTCCGACAAATCCTGTCTCGACAGCCGGCCGAAGATGCCCAGGTCGTCGTTGAAATTGATCACCCCTTTGAGGAACAGCGCGTAGTCGAGTGCCGGACTGGTGGGGTGCAGCTTGATGAAGCGGTCGATGATCGACAAGGCCTGCGCGGTTTCACCCGAGCGGTAGCTGAGGTACGCGCGCTCCAGTTCGGCCTGCTGCGACAGCAGCGTGCCGGCGGCCCGGCCTTCCAGGCGTTCGTACAGTTTGATCGCGCGCTCGTAGTTGCCGGAGGAGGCTTCGTCCTTGGCCTCTGCATACAATTGTTCGGTGCTCAGTTTGGCGGTGTCGTCCTTGGGCGTAGAACCGCAGGCCGTCGCCAATAACAGCACGGCGACCGACGCCAACTTCCAACCGCCCGCTACCGAACGAATTCCATTCATGCGCTTGTGGCGCCGCACAGGCGGCACTCCATCAAAAGAAGAAAAAGATTATATGGTTCAAGATTTGCCGGACCCTGAATCCACGTTGTCCGCGGAGACGGAAGACGATGCCCTGCAGGATGTACCGGAACGGAGAATCGCCACGCTCGACAGCAGTCTGCATGGTCAGAGGCTCGACAAGGCCTTGGTCACGATGGCGGGGGAGTTTTCACGCAGCTACCTGCAAACCTTGATTGAGCAGGGGCATGTGTTGATCAACGGCGTGACCGCGAATTCAGCGTCGCGCAAGGTGGTGGCCGGCCAACAGGTGACACTCGATCTGATGCCCACGCCGGAGAGCCGTGCCTTCCGGCCCGAAGCGATGCCGCTCGTCGTGGTTTTTGAAGACGAGCACCTGATGGTGATCGACAAGCCCGCTGGGCTGGTCGTTCATCCGGCCGCAGGACACTGGTCGGGCACCTTGCTCAACGGTGTGCTGGCGCATCACCCTAGCGCCGCCACGTTGCCGCGTGCCGGCATCGTGCATCGCCTGGACAAGGAAACCTCGGGCCTGATGCTGGTCGGCAAGACGCTGTTGGCAGTGACGGCATTGGTACGCGCGATTGCGGCACGCGATGTGCACCGTGAATATGTCGCGTTGGCGCACGGGCGCTTGACCAGCGCAGCCTTGCGGATCGACGCGCCGGTGGGCCGCGATCCGCAATCGCGTGTGCGCATGGCGGTGGTGGCCAGCGGCAAGCCTGCACAGACCGACGTGACACGCCTGGCCGTGCTGGAAATGGAGGATGGCTCCTTCAGTGCCGTGCGCTGCAAACTGCACACGGGGCGCACGCATCAGATCCGCGTGCACCTGGCCTCGCGCGGGCACCCGCTGCTGGCCGATCCAACCTACGGGGGGCGCCTCATGCTGGGCATGCAACGCCAGGCCTTGCATGCCATACGGCTGGGCTTGACCCATCCGGTGACCCACAGCCCGTTGTGGTTCGATGCTGCGATTCCGGCCGACATGGCACCTGCCTGGAAAATCATCACGGGCGGTCAGAACCAGGTTTGAGCTTGTTCTATACAATGCGGCCTAATCCTCCTTTGGCATGTAAAGTGACCGGTGCACAGCACCCAGCCAACGGATGTGACCGCGCCGATCGGGCGCGAAGCGACGGTTCCCGCGATGAACGGTTTGAACCATCAAGGTCACCCACTCAGTAGCTGTTTGTCATGGACCCGCCGAAAGCCGGCCCGTCTCGCCATCAGCTGATGTGAACAGAGCCCATCCCCGACAAGCCCTATGGCCGTTCGATTGAGGATCTAGACGAAACCCATGAATACACAGGATGCAAAGCGCGTCCTCGAAACCGCGCTCATCTGCGCGCAGCAGCCTCTGCCTTTGAGGGACATGCGCGCACTTTTTGCTGACGAACTCGGTCCGGACAGCCTGCGGATCCTGCTCGACGAGTTGATGCGCGACTGGGAGGGGCGCGGCGTCGAACTGGTGGCCTTGTCCAGCGGTTGGCGCTTCCAGAGCCGGCCCGAGATGCGCGACTACC
>DASQOS010000419.1:0-5585 GCA_035644375.1 Rhizobacter sp. | reverse complement strand
GTGGGCGCGGCGATGGCACACAACGCGGCCGAGTGTTCGAGCACACCGGCGATGAATTGCTGCGCCAGCAACGAGAGGTCCTTGTCGCGTCCTGCGCCGCGCTCCGAGAACAGGCTGCGCGCCGCATCGCCATGGCCTTGCCACAAGGACACGTGAAAGTGCATGCCTCTGCCGGGCTGGTTGGCAAAGGGCTTGGGCATCATCGAGAAGACCAGGCCATGCTCTTCGGCCAAGGCGTGTGCGGTGAGCTTGAACAGCATCAGATGGTCGGCGCTGCTCAGCGCATCGGCATGGTGAAAATTCAGCTCGTACTGGCCATGCGCGTCTTCATGGTCGACCTGAAAGACGTCGAGGCCGCAGGCGGTGAGCCCGCTCACGAGCTTTTGCAGCAGTTCACGCTGGCGCGGCAGCGCCTTCAGGTCATACGACGGCTTGTCCAGCCGGTCCTGTGCATCGGCCGGCTCAAAGCCCCGTTCGGTCGCGCGCAGCAAAAAGAACTCGGGTTCGATGCCGGTGTGCATCGTCCAGCCCTGCTCGGCCAGCCGCGCCACCTGGCGGCGCAGCGCCTGGCGCGGGCAGCCCTCGAAGGGCTCGCCGGCCACGAAGCCGTCGCACACGATGCGCGCATAGCCGGGCATCCAGGGCAGGGCGCGGGCGGTGCTGGCGTTGCCGCGGCCGTAGTACTCCGAGCGTGGGCCGGTGCGCGGCAGGCCGGTGCCGGCAATCGACGGGCCGGCAAAGCCCACGCCATCGAGCAGCAGTTCGTCGAAATGCGACATCGGCACGTACTTGCCCTTGGCCACGCCGTTGATGTCGGTGAACTGTGCGATCAGCGTGTGCACGCCCTGCGCGGACAAGGTCTCAAAGATCTGTTTCATGGAACGGTGGTCCGGTCAGTCGTGAACGAAGTGAAGCGCCTGCCATCAGTGGACTGGTTGTGCCTGTCGAAGGCCCGGGCCAGTGGCCCAGCGCGGCCTGCAAGGCGTGAGTGAGCGAAGCGACTGCGGGGCACCGTCATTCCAGGCGTATCCACGTGGTCTTGAGTTCGGTGTACTTGTCGAGTGCATGCAGGGACTTGTCGCGCCCATTGCCGCTTTGCTTGAAGCCGCCGAATGGCACGGTGATGTCATCGTCGTCGTACTGGTTCACATGGACCGTGCCGGCGCGCAGCGCCCGCGCCACGCGGTGCGCGCGGTTGAGGTTGTCGCTCCACACGCTGGCCTGCAGGCCGTAGGGCGAATCGTTGGCCAGTGCAATGGCTTCTTCTTCGGTGGTGAAGCGCAGCACCGACAGCACCGGACCGAAGATTTCTTCGCGTGCGATCTTCATGCGCGGGGTGACCCCTTCAAACACCGTGGGCTCGACAAAGTAGCCGCCGGTTTCGGTACGCACTTGCCTGCCCCCCGCGGACAAGCGGGCGCCTTCGCTGCGGCCGGCTTCGATGTAGCCGAGCACGCTGCGCAGTTGCGCATCGTCGACCAGCGCGCCCATCTCGGTGGCGGGGTTCAAGGGATCGCCGGGCGTGTATTTCGGCGTTTCCTCGATCACGATGCGGATGAACTCGTCGGCAATGCTGTCGTGCACGAACACGCGCGACGGTGCATTGCACGATTCGCCCTGGTTGAAGAACATGCTGCCCGCCACGGTCTTTGCGGCACGCTGAATGTCTTCGAAGTCGGAGAACACGAGGCAGGCCGATTTGCCGCCGAGTTCGTTGTAGACGCGCTTGAGGTTGCTGCGGCTCGCGTACTCCAGCATCTTGCGGCCCACGCGCGTCGAGCCGGTGAAACCGATGGCGTCCACGTCCATGTGCAGCGCAAGTGCCTCGCCGGCCTCGTGGCCCATGCCGGGCACGACATTGAACACGCCCTCGGGCAAGCCGGCTTCCAGCGCCAGGTCGGCCAGGCGCAGCGCGGTCAGCGGCGATTTTTCGCTGGGCTTGAGCACCACGCTGTTGCCGGTGGCCAGCGCGGGGCCGAGCTTCCACGCGGCCATGATCATCGGGTAGTTCCAGGGCACGACGCTGCCGATCACACCCATCGGTTCGCGCGTGATCAGCGCGAGCGCGTTGCGTGCGGTGGGGGCGATCTCGTCGTAGACCTTGTCGATGGCTTCGGCATACCAGGCGATGCAGCGCGCGCTGGCCGGCACGTCGACCGACAGGCTGTACTGGATGGGCTTGCCCACGTCCAGCGTCTCCAGCAGCGCGAGTTCGTCCTGGGCTGCGAGGATTTTTTCGGCAAAGCGCTGCAGCACTTTTTTGCGTGCGGCGGGCGATTGCCCGGCCCAACGGCTGTCGTCGAAAGCCTGGCGTGCCGATGCGACGGCGGAATCGATGTCGGCTGCCTGGCCGCGCGCGACCAGCGCGAGGGTTCGGCCGTCGAGCGGCGAGATGCAATCGAAGGTTTTCCCGGCGGCTGCGGCCACCCGCTTGCCACCGATCACGGCGCGGCCGTCCGGCTTGATGGTGGCCGCGCGCGCGCGCCAGTCGGGACTCGGGGTGTTCATGTCGTTTCCTCCGTGCCGCGCCGGCCGGGCCCTTGCCCGGGCTGGTGGGCCAGGGTCAGAAACTTACCACCACGGAGCTGCCCAGCAGGTGGTTGGTCTTTCTGAAAGTGCCATCTTGCACATACAAGAACACTGCTTGGCTGGCGCGGTCCAGACGGTACTCGAATTTGAAGGTGGTGTTGGTGTTGTACAGATAGCCCATTCCCAACGACAGCGCGTAGCGGTTGGCGCCGATCTCGGGATCGCCAGACGGGTCGGGGCCGATGCCGTTGCGAGCGTCGCTTGCCACATAGCCGAGCAGCCCGCCACCGTTTTTCTTGTTGTTCAGGTAGTCCACACGGACGATTCCTTCCAGTCTCGGCTGGAATTTATAGGCGGCCAAGCCCGACAGGCCCCACCACTTGGCGTCACGCAGGTCGCCCGTGACTGGGTCGGCCGTGACGCTGGCTTTCCTCTGCCGGCCATAGCTCACCTGACCTTGCAAGGTCCAGTCGCCGCGGATGAAGTAGGCGTCACCCTCAATCAAGTCGACCAGCGTGTCGCGCGTATCGAGATCGTCACCGTTGAGGTTGGTAAACGGCAGTCCGGTGGCCGGGTCGGTCGCTCTGAGATTGGCCGCCTTGCCGTGCACGCCAGCAAAGCCGAAGCCTTGGTACTCGCCCTTGGAGTAGTCGGCGCGAAGGGCAAACACAGGGGTCTTCTCGCCCGCGGCACGCTTGGTGGCATTCATGTTGGCCAGCACCCCCTTGACGACCCATTTGCCGCTGGTAACTTGCAAGCCCGCCCCTGTGTAAGCGGTGGGCAGCGTGAAGTCGAACAGCAGGTTGTGGGTGATCAGCTTGTTGAGCGTGGGCTGCAGGTACTCGTAGCCCGACCAGTCCGGAATCTGGCCGGCGATCAGGCGCGTGTCCTGGTCCCACAGCGGCACCGAGACGCTGGCCTCGTGCACGATGGAGCCATCGCCGCCGAACACCGAGCCCACGCCGCGGTTGGGGGCCAAGGTCAGGTGCCAGAGCGTGCCGCCTTCCATTTCTTTCTGAAAGTCCAGCATCGCCATGCCGAAGTACGAGTTGTCGTAGTTGTAGCCGTCGTCGGACACCGAATTGAGGAACTGGAACCCAGCTCGGCCCTGATCGCGGTTGTAGATGTAGGTCGGGTCCATCTGGCCGCTGATCTTCAGGCCCGTGAAGCCCATGGCTTCGCGGCTGTCTTCCAAAGCCTCGGTCTTCAGCGAGATGCGGTTGAAGTCCTGCAGCTGCTCGGGCGTCATGCCCCATTGCTTGTCGGCCGGTTTTTCGGCGGCCTTGGCGTCCTTCGCCTTGAGCTTTTGCTCCAGCGCGTTGACCTGGTCTTTCAGTGCCCGTAGTTCCTTGCGCAGGTCATCGATGGACTGGGCACTGGCCGGCAGCGGAAAAGCAGCCATCAGGGCCAGAAAAAGTGCGGTGGGTTGCCAAAGTTTCATCGCGATTCTCCTCGGGGCTTCAGGTGGGGTTCGGTCTGGACTCGGTCGATTCAGGTGGCGCGGGCAGCTTCGGCCATCTCGCGGCTGCGTTTTCGTTCGTTTCGAACGATCATCAAACTTGCAAGGATCACGCCGATGGACACCACCAGCACGATCAAGGTGGCGACGGCATTGACGCTCGGGTTCAAGCCCAGGCGCGCGCGCGAAAAGATGACCACTGGCATCGTGGTGGAACCGGGCGCGTTGAGAAACGACGACAGCACCACGTCATCGAGCGAGATCGTGAAGGTGAGCAGCCAGGCTGACATCAGCGACTGCGAAATCATCGGCAGCGTGACGAGGTAGAACACCTGCCAGGGTCTGGCGCCAAGGTCCATCGCTGCTTCTTCGAGCTGCGGATTCATGTCGCGCAGTCGAGACTGGATCACGACGGTGGCGTACGCCATGCCGGTCAGCGCGTGGGCGATCCAGATGGTGAAGACGCCGCGCTCGGGAAAGCCCCAGGCGCGCTCGATTGCCACCAGCATCAGCAGCAGCGAGATGCCGACGATTACGTCCGGCATCACCAGCGGCGCGTTGACCATGCCGGAAAACATGGTGCGGCCGAAGAAGCGCTTGTACTTGACCAGCGCGAACGCCGACATCATGCCTAGCACCATGGAGGCGGTGGCGCTGAAGAACGCGATCCGCAGCGACAGGCGTAGCGCCGACAGCAGGTCGTCGTCGGAGGCCAGGCGCACATACCAGTTGAAGGTGAAACCGCGCCACACATTGGGAATGGGTGAATCGTTGAACGAATACAGCACCAGCGTCACGATGGGCAGGTACAGGAAAACGAATCCGGTGGTCAGCCAGCCGCGGCCGAAGATGCGCGTCATCGCGAGCCCTCCTGCGCTTCGGCCTCGTACTTGTTGAAGATCGCGAGAGGCACGATGATCAGCAACACCATCACGACCGCTACCGTCGACGCGATGGGCCAGTCGTTGTTGCTGAAGAACTCGTCCCACATCACGCGGCCGATCATCAGCGTCTCGGGGCCGCCCAGCAGCTCGGGAATGACGTATTCGCCAATGCAGGGAATGAACACCAGCATCGAGCCGGCGATGATGCCGGCCTTGGACAAGGGCACCGTGATCGTCCAGAAGGCGGTCCATGGGTTGGCGCCCAGATCGGCGGCAGCTTCGAGCAGGCGCAGGTCCATCTTGGACAGGTTGGCGTACAGCGGCAGGATCATGAACGGCAGGTAGGTGTAGACCATGCCGACCGACAGCGAGAACGAGGTGTTCATCAGCTGCCCAGGCGCCGAGATCATGCCGCAGTAGGCGAGCAGGTGATCCAGGCGCAGCAGCACGATCAGGTTGTAGACCCAGCCGTGTTCGGAGAGCAGGCCCTTCCACGCATAAACGCGCAGCAAGAAGGACGTCCAGAAGGGCAACATCACGAGCATCAGCAGTACCGGCTGCAGACGCTTTTCGGCGCGCGCCATGAAATACGCGAAGGGGTAGCCGATGGCCAGGCAGATTACCGTGGTGATCGCGGCGTAACGCATGCTGGAGAGAAAAGTCTTGAAGTAGAGGTCGTCCTGAACGATGACGACGTAGTTGCTGAACTTCAG
>DASQOS010000418.1:0-5552 GCA_035644375.1 Rhizobacter sp. | reverse complement strand
GGGCGACGTCTTCCAGCGGCAGCACGGCCACGATTTCGGACGGCCTCCGCGGATCGCGGATGCCGATGGTCCAGGGGCGGCCGCGGCGGTCGCCGAGGAGGTGGCTGTCGCCGCCGGCGGTGACGATGGCGTTGACGATGCCGTGGCGCCGCAGGATGTCGGCGCCACGGTCCACCGCGTGCCCCTTGGCAAAGCCGCCCAGGTCGATGCGCACGCCGGGGCGTGCGAACCGCACGCTGCTGGTTTGCCGGTCCAGGACCATGTGCTGGTAGCCGATGGCGGCGCGGGCCGCGGCCAGCGCGTCATCGCTGGGTTTGATGTGTTCGCGGTAGTCGTACAGATGGCCGGCGCTCGCGTAGGTGATGTCGAACGCGCCGCCCGAGATCTTGGAGAACTCGATCGAGCGCGTGAGCAGCTCGAACATCTCGTCGCTGATGCGCACCGGCCCGACGGCGGCATCGCGGTTGATGAGGGACAGTTCCGAGCTTTCTTTGTGCGGGCTCATCGCGTGGTCGATGCGGTGCATCTCGGCCATCACCTCGGCCATGGCCTGCTCGGCGAGTGCCGGGTCGGCGCTCCACAGTTCGACGCGCACCGCGGTGCCCATGATGGCTTCCTCGCGCTGGTGCCAGCCGTCATGCGCGGGCGATGGCCCCGATCTGCGAGGCAGTTCGGCGGCGCGCGGGCTGAGGTTCAGGTTACCGAATGGCATGGCGGTTGCGAGTGGCCGGCGCAATGGCGTGCAGCAGGGCGCATGCGATGCGGCCTGTTGAGTTCGACACGGTCTGAATTGGCTTCACTCGATTTCCCCGGTTCTTGTGGACTGGTGCGAAGGACGGACGCCTTGCACGACTACAAACTGCAAGGCGGGCAAATCTTCACGCATGGCGATGGCCAAAAAGCGTGAATTGTCTGCAAACCGCCATCACCTTGCACGCCGTTACCGAAGAAACGCCAAAGCGTTGTTGCAGGCCTGCGAGCGTTTGCATCAGATGTGTGTGGACGAAACGCATCTGACAAATTCGGTCGCTTTTGCCTGCCGCGGGGCCGAAACGCGGCTGACGGCATCGGACGATCGGGCCAGCGCGCCACGCGGCAAGGCAACTCGATGACCCTATACTCGCGGCGGTCTGGTTCATCAGCCCGCACGCGAGCGGCCGAGCCGCTCGGCGATGGCAAGGCCGTACGGAATTCGCCCACGGCGGGCGAGGTCGACATCGATGTCCGACGGCTGCAGGCTCGACCGCAACAAGCATGAATGTGACTGCGACGTCTCCCATTTCTTTCCTCCACAACGGTGTTGCGTTGCCGCGCTTGGCAGCGAGCCAGCTCGCCTGTCGCCGTGGCACGCGGCTGTTGTTCAAGGGACTGGACCTGGTGGTCGAAGCCGGGCAGATCGTCTGGGTGCGCGGCCGCAACGGGCGCGGCAAGACCAGCCTGTTGCGCTTGGCTGCAGGTCTGTCGGTGCCCGACGATGGGCAGGTTCTGTGGGGCGAAACACCGGTGCGGCGCGCCAGCGGATTTTGCGAGCGCCTGGTCTTCATCGGCCATGCCAATGCCTTGAAAGACGACCTGACCGTGACCGAGGCACTGGCGCTGCTGCTGCACCTCCATGGCCGGCCGCACCACGCGGCGGCGCTGCACGCCGCCCTGGAGCGCATGGGCCTGCACAGCCGCCGCGATGCGATGGTGCTGACGCTGTCGCAGGGGCAGCGCCGACGCGTGGCGCTGGCACGCCTGGCGGCCGAACGCGAGGCGTCGCTGTGGATCCTGGACGAACCCTTCGACGCGCTGGACGTCGACGGCGTGCAGCGCCTGAACGACCTGCTGGTCGAACACCGCGAGCGCGGCGGCAGCATTTTGCTGACCAGCCACCGGCCTCTTGCCGACGCACTGCTGCATGCGCAGCAGGTCGACCTCGACGCCTATGAACCAGGCAACTAGGATGAAACAGCCCCCACGTTCACTTCGTTCACTGCCCCCCAAGGGGGTGCGTCAGTTCCTTCGGGCGGCCGGGCGGTACTGACATGCGCGCCGTCTTCTGGGCCATCTACCTCCGCGATCTGCGCTTGGCCATGCGGCGGCACGTCGAGGCCTTGCTGCCGATCGTGTTCTTCGTGGTGGCGGTGAGCCTGTTTCCGCTGGGGGTCGGGCCGGAGCCGCAGACGCTGCGCCAGATGGCGCCCGGCATCGTCTGGACCTGCGCCTTGCTGGCCTCGATGCTGTCCGTCACCAACCTGTATGCCGGCGACCACGCCGATGGATCGCTGGAACAGATGCTGCTCACCGGGCAGGGCGGGCTGGTGATTGCCGTGGCCAAGGCGGCAGCGCACTGGACGCTGACTGGGTTGCCGCTGGTGCTGGCGGCCCCGCTGCTGGGCCTGCTGCTCGGCCTGGACGGCGAGTCGCTCGGCGTGCTGACCTTGTCCTTGCTGCTGGGCACGCCGGTGCTGAGCTTGCTCGGCTCGGTCGGCGCGGCGTTGACACTCGGCCTGCGCAGTGCCGGCGCGCTGATCACGCTGCTGGTGTTGCCGTTGACCATCCCCGCGCTGATCTTCGGCACCGGTGCGGTGGCGGCGGTGCAAGGCGGGCAATCGCCAAACGCGCACTATTCGATCCTCGGGGCGCTGCTCATCTTCACGGCGCTGACGGCGCCCCCCGCCATCGCCGCGGCGCTGCGGATCTCGTTGGAGTAGATGGCATGGCAGGCAGCATTCGCTGGTACAGGTTCTCCGCACCCTCGCGCTTCTATGGGCTGGCGGGTGCCGTCGTGCCTTGGCTGTGGACCGCTGCTGCCGTGTTGGCGGCGGCCGGTTTGTACATGGGTTTTTTCGTGGCGCCCACCGATGCGCAGCAGGGCGATGCCTACCGCATCATCTTCATCCACGTACCGGCAGCCTGGATGTCGATGGTGATCTATCTGGCGATGGCCGGCTGGGCGGCCATCGGCTGGGCCTTCAACGCGCGCATGGCCTCGATGCTGGCGCGCGCCTTGGCGCCCACCGGGGCGCTGTTCACGTTCGTCGCGCTGTGGACCGGCGCGCTCTGGGGCAAGCCCGCGTGGGGCACCTGGTGGGTGTGGGACGCACGGCTCACGTCGGAGCTGATCCTGCTGTTTCTCTATCTGGGCTACATCGCGCTGACGCAAGCCATCGACGACCTGCGGCGCGCCGACAAGGCGGGCGCACTGCTGGCCATCGTCGGCGCGGTCAACGTTCCCATCATCTATTTTTCGGTGCGCTGGTGGAACACGCTGCACCAGGGCGCCAGCATCAGCATGACGGCCGCCCCGAAGATGGCCAGCACCATGCTCATGGCGCTGTTGCTGATGACTTTTGCCTGCTGGTCCTACGCATTCGCCGTGGTCTTCATGCGGGCGCGTGCGATTGTTCTGGAACGTGAATCGCACACGGATTGGGTGCGCGAACTTTCCAGGGTGTCGGAAGGTCTCACAAGATGAGCTGGAACAGCACAGCCGATTTCTTCCACATGGGCGGGTATGGGCTCTATGTCTGGGGCTCGTACGCGGTCGCGGCATTGGTCTTCGCCGTCGAGCCGTGGCTGGCCGCGCGCAGGCGCAAACGCGCCCAAGCCGCCCTTCTTTCACCGCCAACAGAGTCAGATTCATGAAGCCACGCCACAAACGCCTGATCCTCATCGGCGGCGTCGTTGCCGCCGTCGGTGTGGGCACAGCGCTCGTGCTCAACGCCTTTCAAAGCAACCTGGTGTTTTTCTATTCGCCCTCGCAGGTCGTGTCCAAAGAAGCGCCGACCGGACGCACCTTCCGCCTCGGCGGTCTGGTCCAGAGCGGCAGCGTGCAACGCGACGGCGTCTCGGTGCGCTTCCAGGTAACCGATACCGCACAGACGATTCCGGTGCGCTACGAAGGCATCCTGCCGGACCTGTTCAAAGAGGGCAAAGGCGTGGTGGCCCAAGGACAGGTCGGTGCCGACGGCGTGTTCGTCGCCCGCGAGGTGTTGGCCAAGCACGATGAGAACTACATGCCGCCCGAGGCGGCAGAGGCGCTCAAGCACGCCAACGCGGCCAATCAAAAGATGGCCAACACCGTGGTGAAGGAGGCTGCCAAATGATTCCCGAACTGGGGCAGATCGCACTGCTGCTGGCCTTGGCGGTGGCCTTGATCCTGAGCACGCTGCCGCTGGCCGGCGCGGTGCGCGGCCGTGGCGACTGGATGGCCTTGGCGCGCCCGGCCGCACAAACGCATTTCATGCTCGTCGCGTTCGCGTTCTTGTGCCTGACGGCCTCGTTCGTGCGCAACGATTTCTCGGTCGCCTACGTGGCGACCAACTCCAACAGCGCCTTGCCGCTGCCGTACCGCGTGGCTGGCGTGTGGGGCGGCCACGAGGGCTCGCTGCTGCTCTGGCTGATGATGCTGAGCGTGTGGATGCTCGCGGTGTCGCAGTTCAGCAAGCACCTGCCGCGCCCGGTGCTGGCACGCATCCTGGCAGTGATGGGGCTGATCAGCGTGGGCTTTTTGCTGTTCATGCTGCTCACGTCCAACCCCTTCGATCGGCTCGACCCGGTGCCGGTGGACGGCAACGACCTGAACCCGCTGCTGCAAGACCCGGGCATGGTGTTCCACCCGCCGATGCTGTACATGGGCTACGTCGGCTTCTCGGTCGCGTTCGCATTCGCCATCGCCGCGCTGCTGGGCGGCAACCTCGACGCCACCTGGGCGCGCTGGACGCGGCCGTGGACCACCGCCGCGTGGAGCTTTCTGACCATCGGCATCATGCTCGGCAGCATGTGGGCTTATTACGTGCTCGGCTGGGGCGGCTGGTGGTTCTGGGACCCGGTGGAAAACGCGTCCTTCATGCCGTGGCTGGCCGGCACCGCGCTGATCCATTCGCTGGCGGTGACCGAAAAGCGCGGCGCCTTCAAGTCGTGGACTGTGCTGCTGGCCATCGTGGCCTTCTCGCTGTCGCTGCTCGGCACCTTCCTGGTTCGTTCCGGCGTGTTGTCGTCGGTTCACGCCTTTGCCACCGACCCGCGGCGCGGCGTGTTCATCCTGGTGTTTCTGGTGATCGTGATCGGCGGCTCGCTGGCCCTCTATGCGTGGCGCGCACCCAAGGTCGGGCTGGGTGCGCGATTCAACGTCGTGTCGCGTGAATCCATGCTGCTCGGCAACAACGTGCTGTTTGTTGTCGCCATGCTGTCGGTGCTGCTGGGCACGCTGTACCCGCTGCTGCTCGATGCGCTCGGCATGGGCAAGATCTCGGTCGGCCCGCCGTACTTCGACACCGTGTTCGTGCCCTTGATGGTGCCGGTGGTGTTCTTGATGGGCGTGGGGCCGCTGGCACGCTGGAAGGGCGCCGAGCTGCCCGACCTGGCGCGCCGGCTGCGCTGGGCCGCGGCGGTTGCCGTGCTGGCAGCGCTGGCCACCAGTTGGCTGGCTGGGCGGGTTTCGTTCGGTGCCACCATGGGCTTCGTGATGACCTACTGGATCATCGCGTCGCTGGCCACCGACCTGTGGGAGCGCATTCGACCGGCGGGTGGTGTATCCACTAGCGTCTTTGCTCGCCTGCGCCTGC
>DASQOS010000417.1:0-15183 GCA_035644375.1 Rhizobacter sp. | reverse complement strand
TGGCGTCCTTGAAGCCGCCGTGGTAGTCGACCACGATCTGCTTTTGCGGGTCGTAGTACATCGCATTGACCGTGAAGTCGCGGCGCGCAGCGTCTTCGATCTGCGGACCCCAGACGTTGTCGCGCAGCACGCGCCCGGCCGAGTCGACCACATGCGACTTGCCGGCCAGTTCGCTCTTGGAGGTCTTTTCGTTGCCCTTGACCTGTTCGGCTGCGGCCGAATCCATCATCGCGCGGAAGGTCGAGACCTCAATGACTTCGTGTTCGCGGCCCCGGCCGAACACCACGTGCACGATGCGAAAACGCCGTCCGATGATGAAAGCGCGGCGAAACAAGCCCTTCACTTCTTCGGGCGTGGCGTTGGTCGCCACGTCGAAGTCCTTGGGCCGCAGGCCCAACAGCAGGTCGCGCACAGCGCCACCCACCAGGTAGGTCTCGAAGCCGGCGTCGCTGAGCATCTTGACGACGCGCACTGCGTTGGGATCGACCAGATTGAGGTCTATGCCGTGCTCGCTGAACGGCAACTCGACCCGTTTGCCCTGGGGCGTGGCCGTTTTGGCGGAATCGGGTTTGCCCAGGAGCTTGTCAATGAACTTTTTGATCATCAGGAAAACAGTTGAAGAATGCGCCAGCCGCGGGCGCGAGCCGTCATTTCGAGCGAAGGCGATGGATTGGTCGCCACGGCATCGGTGGCGCACTCCATCAAGGGCAGATCATTGGTCGAATCGCTGTAGACGCTGATGCGTTCAAAGTCTTTCAGACGGTGGCCCAGATCGGCCAACCACTGCTCGGTGCGCAGCGTCTTGCCTTCGCGAAACGACGGAACACCGTCAATCCGGCCCGTGATGTTACCTGTCGGGCCCTTCTCGAGCCGAAGCGCCAGCAAATGGGCCACCCCGAACGCCTCGGCAATCGGCGCAGTAATGAAATCGTTGGTGGCGGTGACGATGGCCGTCAAGTCGCCTTTTTCCAGGTGCTGGCGCACCAGATCCAGGGCGGCGGGCCGGAGCACGGGGCGGATGACTTCGCGCATGAACTTCGCGTGCGCCGATCGCAGTTCCTCAGGCGGTTTGTGCCGCCACGGCCGCGTGGAGAACTCGATGTACTCGTGAATGTCGAGCGTGCCGGCTTGGTACTGCGCATAAAACGCATCGTTGCGCAGCCCGAAGTCGACGCCGTCGACCCAGCCTTCGCGCAGCATGAATTCGCCCCAGGCATGGTCTGAGTCGATGGGCAGCAAGGTGTGGTCGAGGTCGAACAGACACAGGTTGCGCATCAGCGACCGCCCTCTTCCGCCAGCATCTGTTTGAGCAGCGGCACGGTGACGGCCCGCTGGTGGACCAGCGCAAATTCATCCAGCCGGTCAAGCAGAGACATCAAGAACTTCAGGTCGCGGGCAAAGCGGGTCAAGAGATAGTCCATCACATCGTCAGATAAAAACAAACCACGCCGGTCGGCCTCGCGGCGCAAAGCGGCGCGCGCTTCGGATTCGTTCAGCGCCTCGAGTGCAAACACATGACCCCAACCCAGGCGGGTGCGCAGGTCGTCGCGCAACGGCAGGTCGATCGGCGGGACACGTCCTGCCGCCAGGACCGGAATGCCTTCGGCGGACGCAGTGACGAAAAGCGCAAACGCCGCCTGCTGCTGCATCGCGTCGAACTCGTCGCAGGCGTCCAGCACGATCAGCGCGTCACCGTCCTCGAATTGCCAAGGCGCCGACTCGGCCTGAGAGAACCAGCTGACACGCCCGCCGAGTTGCTGCGCGCGGTGCGTGGCGGCTTGCAGCAGGTGCGTCTTGCCAACGCCCGAGGGTCCCCACAGATAGACCGGCGCGGCGCGCGGCGGAAGGTCTTGCAAGTGGCGCAGCGCCTGAAGGTTCGCACCCACAACAAAGCTGTCGAACGAACGCTCGGGTTCGTTGCCGATGGCCAGCGGGATCTGCCTCATGTGGGTTCGACGGTCGCTTCCTGCAAGGCCTGGCGCACCGGCACCAAGCCAGCGACAACAACCTTGAATGCATCGGGCCGCTCCGGCACGGCGACGCAGGGAGTCGCAAATTCTACGGGTGTCGACACGGCGTTCCGGCCCCGCGTCAATGCAGCCGATCCAGCCCGGACTGCTTCATTTCGGCCACGCGCGCATGAACCATCGAACGGTCTGGCGCTTCCGTGGCATGGGCCAGGTAGTGCGTCAGGTCGTCGAGGGCTGCCTGGGCATGGCCCAGTTCGGCGTGGGCAAAACCGCGATCACGCCGCTCTTCCCAGGCCTGCGGCAACAAGATCACCAAGCGGTCCAGCACCGCCAGCAAACGCGGCCAGTCCTCGGCACTGCGGTGAATTTCCTTCAAGTTGCGCAGCATGCGAGCCAGCACGTCGCGCGACGGCGCGGCCTGCAAAAACAAGCCGAGCGGCACGTCGAAATCGCCTGTCAACCCATGGCTGCGCCGGTACGGAAGCAACAATTCATCCAGCTGCTCGCGCGACAGCGACTGGCCGGTGAATGGGTCGATCACCACCTCGCCCTCAGACATGCGCAGTTTGATCAGGAAATGGCCGGGGAACGACACGCCGCGCGCCGTCAGGCCGATCTGCGTGGCGAGTTCGATGTACAGCACGGCCAGCGTGATCGGAATGCCACGCCGGGTGCGCAGCACCGTGCTCAGGTGGCTGTTGCCGATGTCGTAGTAGTTGTTGACGTTGCCGGCAAAGCCCAGCTCCTGAAAGAAGAAGTTGTTCAGCAAGCGCAGGCGGTGCAGCGTCGATGCGTCGGACGGCAAGCGGCGGCGCAACCGGTCGGCCAGCGCGTCGATGTCGGCCAGCACCGACTGGGTATCGAGTTGCGGTTCTTCGTCCTGGGCAATGGCGACGGCCGCCTCGATCAAAGACAAGCTCGCATCGTCAGCCACCAGCGTGGCGAAGTATTCGAGCGCGGTAGGGGTCTGGAAATGCAAGGGGCCCGGCATGAAAACAGTTTAGCCGCGGCGCATGAATTGTTGCAGTTTCAGGCCACTCGCCAGCAGGGTTCCGAAGTACAGCAGCATGGCCCCTGTCAGGCAGAGCGCGAGCCAGCCGATGCGCTGCGCCTGGTGATCCACCAGCCCGGTCCAGTCGATCGCCCGCTGCGCCCAGAACAGCAAGCCGCCGAGCAGCGCCGTGGCCGTGAAAACACGTGCCGAAAAGCCGAGCCAGCCTGGCTCCGGCATGTACGCGCCGGCGCGGCGCAAGCCGATGAACAGCCACACCGCATTGACCATCGCGCCCAGGCTGACCGACAACGCAAGCCCGGCGTGCCCGAGAAACGGGACGAAGATGGCATTCATCAACTGCGTCAGCACCAGCACCGCGACGGCGATCTTCACCGGCGTGCGCGTGTCCTGCCGGGCGTAAAACCCCGGCGCGAGAATCTTCACGCCGACGAGACCCATCAACCCGACGCCGTAGCCCATCAGCGCCGAAGTGGTTTGTTCCACGGCGGCCACATCAAAGGCCTGGCGCTGGAACAGCACCGCGAGCAGCGCCTTGGGAAACACCAGCAACGCCATCGCGCAAGGCAGCGCCAGCAACAGCACCAGGCGCAGGCCCCAGTCCAGCAACCCGGAATAGGCCTGGGCATCCTTGCGCCCGTTCGCTGCCGAGAGTTGCGGGATCAGCACGACACCCAGCGCAACCCCCAACAGCCCGGTCGGGAACTCCATCAGGCGTGCGGCCCAGTCCAGCGACGAGACCGCGCCGACGCCTTGATGAGAAGCAATTTGGGTGTTGATCACGACGGAGATCTGCGCCACCGACACACCCAGCAGGGCCGGCGCCATCTGCCGCAACACCCGCCCCACGCCGGGGTGCGACCACGCGGCGCGGATAGCACCGGGCAACAGGCCGATCGACGGCATCGCGCCAATGCGCCGCAGCGCCGGGACCTGGATCGCCAGCTGCAGCACACCGCCCGCCATCACCCCGACGGCCTGGGCGTAGATCGGCGCTATGCCCCACCGGCTGAACTGCGGCCCGAGGTACCAGGCAGCGGCGATCGACGCGATGTTGAGCAGCACCGGTGTCGCTGCCGGCACGACGAAACGCTTCCAGGTGTTCAGAATGCCCGCCGCCAGCGACACCATCGAGATCAGCCCGATGTACGGAAACATGATTTGCGCCATCAGCACGGCGCCATCGAATTGCGCCAGCCCGGAGGCCATCAGCCAGACAATCAGCGGCGATGCGACGACGCCGACCCCGCAGGTGACGACCAGCACCCAGAACAGAATTGTCGCCACCGCGTCGACCAGCCGCGCGGTGGCTGCATCGCCGTCTCGCGCCCGCGTTTCGCCAAGGATGGGCACGAAGGCCTGCTGGAACGCGCCCTCGCCGAACAGGCGACGCAGGAAGTTCGGGATGCGAAACGCCACGTTGTAGGCATCCATCCAGGCGCTGTTGCCAAAGGCGCCGGCCACGACCACGTCGCGGGCGAGCCCGGAAATCCGCGAAACCAGCGTGAGCAGCGAAATGGTGGAGGCGGCCCGAAGCAGGTTCATGAAGGAGGTCTTGTCAGGCGGGGGCCTGTTGGCATCGCGCTGTCACGCCGGGCTTGGCGTGCTGGGCCGAGCCGGGATTATAGGTAGCACCTACTGACGTGTCGCCGTTCGGTTTGCCTCGAATTGCGCCCGACTGCTATACTCGCCGACTTCCTACCACCTAGACAAAGCTCCAGCATGGCTACTGCCTCCAAAGCAAAAAAGACGGTTCGCATCGCGTCGGGCCTCAAGCGCGCTCGCCAAGACGTGAAACTGAACGCCGCCAACACGGCCCTGCGTTCCAAGTTCCGCACCGTCATCAAGAATGTTCAGAAGGCCGTTGTCGCCGGCGACAAGGCCAAGGCTGCTGAGGTGTTCCAGGCGGCTCAGAGCGTCATCGACTCCGTGGCCGACAAGGGCCTGTTCCACAAGAACAAGGCAGCTCGCCACAAGAGCCGCCTCGCGGCCAAGGTCAAGGCGCTGGCCGCTGCGGCCTGATCGATCTGCCTCCGGGTGGAAGAAAAAAGGCCCGCTGAGCGGGCCTTTTCAATTTCGGACACCTCCAAAACTGCTTCAGGTCTTCGGTGCAGCGTCGGCAGAGGGCGCAGTGCCGGTCACCTTCAGATGGTTGTCCTTGGCAAAGTTGAGCACGAAATCCCATGCCATCGCTTCGATCTCGCGCAGCCGGTCGCTGACGATCACGCACTTCACACCGTTGATCAGCCGCGGCACGCAGTAAGGCGAATAGCCGATGAATGACGCGATGCCACCGGAAGCGCCTGCGGGGCGAAAGCTCGACATGGCGCCTGCCAGCCGCTCGGCCCAATCACTGGGACGAAACGTGCGGCCGTCCAGCGTCACGCCCTGGATGAATATTTCGCGGTCTGTCGCCGGCGAAACACTGGTTTCGTCAGGAATGCCACTGCCCCATGGAAACGACTTACCAGCCACCGAGATACTCCCATGCCGCAACATTGCCGCAAGCGTCCGGGTGTCGAGTCTATCCATCCCTGCGGTATCGGTCGTTTCAGGCTGACCTTTAAAATTCCTTTTCGCGCCAGGTGCCGCTTGTCGGCGACGCGCCCATCGTCAGGAGTCTTTCCATGAATGCGCCCGCGCCAGCCGACCGCCCCGATCCGCACGTGATGCAAACCTATGGCCGACTGCCCATCGCGCTATCGCACGGCCGCGGCTGCTGGGTCTGGGACACCGACGGAAAGAAGTACCTTGACGGCTTGGGTGGCATTGCCGTCAACACGTTGGGCCATGCGCACCCGGAACTGGTTCCTGCACTGCAGGACCAGATCGGCAAGCTGATCCACAGTTCCAACTACTACCAGGTTCCGCTGCAGGAGAAGCTCGCGGCCAAACTGACCGAACTGTCGGGCCTGACCAATGTGTTCTTTTGCAGCACCGGCCTGGAAGCCAACGAAGCGGCGCTGAAGATCGCCCGCAAGTACGGCCACGACAAGGGCGTCGAGCGGCCGGAAATCATCGTCTACGAAAAAGCCTTTCACGGCCGATCGATCGCGACGCTGTCGGCCACCGGCAATCCCAAGGTACAGGCCGGTTTCGGTCCGCTGGTCGAAGGCTTCGTGCGCGTACCGCTGAACGACGTGGCGGCGATCGAGGCTGCAGCCGGCAGCCACCTGAACGTGGTCGCCGTGTTTCTGGAAGTCATCCAGGGTGAAGGCGGCATCCATCCGGCCAGCACCGGCTACCTGCAGGCGGTGCGCCGCATCTGCGACGAGCGTGGCTGGCTGCTCATGCTGGACGAGGTGCAGTGCGGCATGGGCCGCACCGGCAAATGGTTTGCGCATCAATGGGCCGGCATCCAACCCGACGTGATGCCGCTCGCCAAGGGACTGGGTTCGGGCGTGCCGGTGGGTGCCGTCGTGTGCGGTCCCAAGGCCGCCACGGTGCTCGGCCCGGGCAACCACGGCACGACATTCGGCGGCAATCCGCTGGCCATGCGGGCCGGCGTCGAGACCTTGCGCATCATGGAAGAGCAAGGTCTGCTGGAGAACGCCGCCAAGGTGGGTGCGGCCTTGAAGGCCGGGCTGGCCAAGGAACTCGCCGACGTGGCCGGCGTGGTCGAGATTCGCGGCCAGGGGTTGATGCTCGGCATCGAACTGGCTCGCCCGTGCGGCGAACTGCTCGGCCGTGCGGCCCGGGCCGGCCTGCTGCTGAGCGTCACCGCCGATCGCGTGATCCGTCTCGTGCCGCCGTTGATCGTCACGTCCGACGAGGCGCAGCAGATCGTCGACATCCTGTGCCCGCTGATCAAGAGTTTTCTGGCGGAAACGCCAGTCAAGAGCGCATGAAGCCCGGCATGAGCCTCATCAAGCACTATCTGCAGTTCAAGGACCTGCGCGCAGAAGAGTACGCCTACCTGTTCGAACGCGCGGCGGTCATCAAGAGGCGCTTCAAGAATTACGAGAAGTACACACCGCTGGTGGACCGCACGCTGGCGATGATTTTCGAGAAGGCCAGCACGCGCACCCGCGTCAGCTTCGAGGCCGGCATGTACCAGATGGGCGGCTCGGTGGTGAACCTCACCACCGGCGACAGCCAACTCGGTCGTGCAGAGCCGATCGAAGACAGCGCCCGGGTCATCAGCCGCATGGTCGACATGGTGATGATCCGCACCTTCGAGCAAAGCAAGCTGGAAGCCTTTGCCGCCAACTCGCGTGTGCCGGTGGTCAACGGCCTGACCAACGAGTACCACCCGTGCCAGATCCTGGCCGATGTCTTCACCTACATCGAGCACCGCGGCAGCATCAAGGGCAAGGTGGTGGCGTGGGTCGGCGACGGCAACAACATGGCCAACACCTGGTTGCAGGCCGCCGACATCCTGGGTTTCACGCTCCATGTCAGCACGCCCGGCGGCTACGAGATCGATGCAGCCGTGGCGGGTGTCACCAACACCTCGTGTGTGAAGGTCTTCAAGAACCCGGTCGAGGCCTGCCAAGGCGCCCACCTGGTGACCACCGACGTGTGGACCAGCATGGGCTACGAAGCCGAGAACGAGGCGCGCAAGAAGGCTTTCGCCGACTGGTGCGTCGACCGCAACATGATGTCGGTGGCCCAGCCCGACGTGCTGTTCATGCACTGCCTGCCGGCGCACCGCGGCGAAGAGGTCGAAGCCGAGGTGATCGACGGCCCGCAGTCCGTCGTCTGGGACGAAGCGGAAAACAGAATGCACGTGCAGAAGGCACTCATGGAGTTCCT
Source organism: Rhizobacter sp. (assembly GCA_035644375.1). Lineage (GTDB taxonomy): Bacteria > Pseudomonadota > Gammaproteobacteria > Burkholderiales > Burkholderiaceae_C > Rhizobacter. The sequence goes on along the minus strand of DASQOS010000417.1, from coordinate 7,446 downwards.
TTTGCTCGGTCGCATCGGATGAAATCCGATGCGGCGGTCCGTCAGGACCGCCAGGCTGTCTGGGCGCAGGCTGACTTCGCTTTGGCGAAGTCAAGCACCGCAGGTGCGGGCCGGAGCCAAAACAGAATGCACGTGCAAAAGGCGCTCATGGAATTCCTTTTGCTTGGTCGCATCGGATGAGGTGAGGACGGGCCACTGCCCGTCCCTTTGGGTTGGCTAGTCCGTGCCTTGCGGGAACACCAGCACCGCCGGCGTCGAACCGGAGCTCGCCACCGTCACCTGCTTGGCGACCATCTTGTCCTTCAGCGTGGCTTCGATGCGGTAGCTGCCGCTCGGCACACGTGCCCACAGGTACGGGCCGTCAGACACGGCGTCCAGCACAATCTCGCCACTCTTGTCGATGACCCGCACCTGCACGCCGGAGGTGAATTCGCTTTTCGCGCCGGCCTTCTGGTAGATCTCGATGCCCAGCGGATAGGAGCTGCGCGCCGCCTTGAACGCGGGCAGCTGCTCGTCGGGCACACCACCGGTGACGTAGCCGACGCTGCCCGATTGCTTTTCAGCGGGCAGCGGCAGCGCATCCTGCGCCCAGGCGGCCGAGCCGGCGAGCAGGCCGGCCACCATCGCGGAAGCAAACATGAGCTTGGGGTTCTTCATAGCGGTTCCTTTCGATCGGTCGGAGGAGCCGATTTGACAGGCCGCGAAGCCCCGCTGTTCCACCCTTGGCCGTGATTGCGCCCTTGTCCTACGCGCTCAGCTCAGGCTCACCGGCACGAAGATGCGTTCTCCATCGCGCTCGACCAGCAAGGCCACGCTCTTCGGCTTGCCGCTCATCACGCTGCGCACCTGCTCGATCGACGTGACCGGCTTGCCGTTGATGGCCAGCAGCACGTCGCCTGCCTGGATGCCAGCTCGTTCGGCGGCGCCGGAGACGTCTTCCACCAGCATGCCTTGCTCGAGCTTGGCCTGACGGCGTTCGTCGCGAGTCAGCGGCCGCAAGGCCAGGCCCAGCTTGCCGCCGTTCGCCTCGCTGCCTGCGTTGGCCAGCGTGTCCGACTCGTCCGGCACACCGCCCAGCTTGACCTCGATGTCATGCGCCGCACGGTCACGCCACACCTTGAGCTTGACGCGCTCGCCGGGGCTGGCGAGGCCGATGCGGCTGGACACCGCGCCCGAACGCACCACCGGCTCGCCGTCGACTTCCAGAATCACGTCACCGGGCTGCAATCCCGCCGACGCCGCGGCGCTGTCGGGCACCACCTTGGCGATCAGCGCGCCGTCGGGCTGCTTCAGCCCGAACGATTCGGCCAGAGACTGGTTCAAGTCCTGGATCGACACGCCCAGCCGACCGTGCGTGGCCTTGCCGGTGGCAACGATCTGGTCCTTGACCTTGAGCGCCACGTTGATCGGGATCGCAAAGCTCAGCCCCATGAAGCCGCCGGTCTGCGAATAGATCTGCGCGTTGATGCCGACCACCGCGCCGCTGCCATCGAACAGCGGGCCTCCTGAATTGCCGGGGTTCACCGCCGCGTCGGTCTGGATGAACGGCACGACGGAATCACCCGGCAACGAACGCCCCTTGGCGCTGACGATGCCCTGCGTCGCCGTCTGCTCAAAGCCGAACGGCGTGCCGATGGCCAGCACCGGATCGCCCACTTCGAGCTGCCGCGGATCGCCCAGGCGCACGGTCGGCAGGCCCTTGGCATTGATGCGCAGTACCGCCACGTCGGTGGTCAGGTCAGAGCCCAGCACCTTGGCAGAGAACTCGCGCCGGTCGCTCAGCTTGACCGTCACCTCCTTGGCTTCGCGCACCACGTGCGCATTGGTCAGGATCAACCCATCGCTGCTGATGATGAAGCCCGAGCCTTGGCCGCGAAACGGCGTCGACGGGTTCTGCCGGCCGCGCTGTTGCTGTCCCGGCAGACCGCGGAAGAACTGGAAGAACGGGTCGTTCTCTGCACCGGGCGGCAGGCCTTGCTGCATTTCTTCGGCCGAGGCCTTGTGCAGGCCTTCCACGGTCACCCCGACCACCGCCGGGCCGGCCTGCGCCACGATGGCACGGTAGTTGGGCACCGTGCCTTGTGCCGGAATCGGCGCGATGGGCACCACCTGCGCGGGGGCGGCCGCTGCGGCCACCGCAGGCGCTTGGGTCTGGGTTGGGGCTTGAGTCTTGGGTTCGCTCTTGATCCAGTCAGGCAAGCTGATGGCGCCAGCGGTCCCGACGATCAACAGGCCTGCAGCCACGAGCGAGGCATTCAATGACGTGAGTTTCATGGGCGTGTTTCCTTCTCTGGAGGTTGGCGGATGTTTGCGCCTGACGCAGAAGATAAGGCCGTCCCGTTAAGGCTCGGTTAGCGCTGCATTAGGTGAACGTTAAATGGCTTGCCGAAGCAGCCTGCATGCCGAGCTGCAACGCGGATCGAAGCGACATCACCGTTGAGCGATATCGGTCATGCCAAGCCGCGCCGCAGAACGCAAGTCCAAGCGTAAGATGCCTTCGACGGTCCTCGCGGTCACCACCGACCCACCGCCGCGCAAACCCACCCCATGAAGCGCCCTCTTCCCTTCGGGCTGCGCACGCGTCTGATCCTGATGTTGGCGACGATGTTCGCTGTGCTCGCCGGCCTGCAGGCCTGGCAACTCGCGCACAACCGTGACAACCAGATCCATTCCGCCAAGGCAGAGCTTCTGGGCAGCGTGCGCTTGATCGCGGCGCGCCAGGAAGTCATCGTGGAGCGCGCCGAAGCGATCCTGAACAGCCTGATGTTGAGCCCTGAGCTGGGGCCGAACAGTTCGTCCGCGGCATGCCAGCACTTCCTCGCCGAGGTCCTGAAACAGGAAGCGGTCTACGTGCAGGTGGGCAAAGCCTTGCCCAATGGCGATGTGGCCTGCACAGCAGTTCCTGCCAGTGTGGCGGTGAACCTCAAGGACCGGGCCTGGTTTCAGAAGACCTTGAAGACCCGCGAATTGACTGTAGGCGACGTGATCGTCAGCAAGATCGTCGGCAAATCCGTGATCACCGTCAGCAAGGTGAAGCAGGACGAGGCAGGGCACGTCACGGGGGTCTTCTACATCGCGCTCAGCCTGGACTGGCTCGATCAGGCACGTGCCAAGGCGCACATGCAAGACAGCGCACGCTTGACGGTGCTCGACAGCCAAGGCAACGTCACCGCGAGGTTCCCTGACCCCGAAGGGTTGACCGGAAAGAGCCTCGCCCTGAGCCCGATTGCTCGGCAGGTGCTGGCCGCATCCGGCGAAGGCTCGCTGGAGGAAATCGGCATGGCCGGGACGCCTCGATTGGTCGCCCATGTGCCCCTGCTCACCACGTCCGCAGGCAGCAACTATCAGGTCCTGCTGTCCATTCCCAAGCAGACCATCGAAGCGCCGGCACAACGCGAGGCGCTGGTCAGTCTCGGTGCCCTGGTGGCGGTGCTGATCGGTGCGATGGCTGCGATGCTTGTGGGCGGCAATCGCCTGCTGCTGCATCCCTTGACCACGCTGTCCCAAACGGCCGCCCGACACAAGGCCGGCGAGCTGGGTGCTCGCACCGGCCTGCCGCACGGTGACGACGAGGTCGGCCACCTGGCTCAGGCGCTTGATGAATCGGCCGCGGTCATCGAAGACAGGGAGCACCGGCTGTGCAACACCAACCGGGCGCTGCGCGTTCTCTCCGCCGGCAACCGCACGCTGTTGCGCGTCCACAGCGAAGACGAATTGCTGCACGAGATGTGCCGGGCGATCGTCGAGGCCGGCAGCTTTCGGATGGCCTGGGTCGGCTATGCCGAAGACGACAAGCGGGTGCGCTTCAAGGCGTCCTGGGGCGCCGTGGCAGACCTGCCGCCCGGCATGAACCTGAACTGGGACGAATTGAACACCGGCCTGGGTCCGGCCGGCACGGCCCTGCGCCGCGGCGTCGCGGCGGCCTGGTCCGAATCCGCGGGCGAATCGGGCGACACGGTCTGGCGCGAGTGGACGCAGCGCCAGGGCTGCGCCGCGTCGCTGAGTCTGCCGGTGCGGGTGGACGGCAGCGTGATGGGCGTGCTCACCATCTTCGCTGCCGAGGCGGACGTCTTCGACGCAGCCGTGGTCGAGGTTCTCAGCGAGTCGGCGAGCGACCTGGCCATGGGCATTGTCGTGACTCGCGCGGCAGTCGAGCGCAAGAAGACCGCCGAGGAACTCGATCGGTATCGCCATCACCTCGAAGCGCTGGTGAAGGTCCGCACGCAAGAATTCCAGCAAGCCAAGGAGATCGCCGAGGCGGCCAACCTGGCCAAGAGCGCGTTCCTCGCCAACATGAGTCACGAGATACGCACGCCGATGAACGCCATCATCGGCCTGACGCACCTGATGTCGCGCGACACGCACGATGCGCTGCAACGCGACCGGCTGCGCAAGGTAGACGGCGCAGCCAAGCACCTGCTGCAGGTGATCAACGACATCCTCGACCTGTCGAGGATCGAAGCGGGGAAATTGACCCTGGAGGACATCGAGTTCTCGCGCGACGAGCTGGTGTCGGGCGCCTTCGAAATGGTGGCGCAAGCCGCGAACGAAAAGGGCCTCGAACTGGTGGTCGACACCGACCACCTGCCGGACCGCATGCGCGGCGACCCCAAGCATCTGGCGCAGGCCCTGATCAACCTGCTGGCCAACGCCGTCAAGTTCACGCAGAGCGGCTGGGTTCGGCTGAGCGCCGCACTGCTCGCCGAGAACGGCGAACGCCTGCAACTGCGCTTCGAGGTTCAAGACTCCGGCATCGGCATCCCGGCCGAGCAGCAGGCCACGCTGTTCAATGCCTTCACCCAGGCCGACAGTTCAACCACGCGAATTCACGGCGGCACGGGCCTGGGGCTGGCGCTGACGCGCCACCTGGCCGTCTTGATGGGGGGCGAGGTCGGGCTCGACAGCCAACCCGGAAGCGGCAGCAGGTTCTGGTTCACGGCATGGGTGGGCCGCGCCGCGCCGGCCCGTGATCGTGCGCCGCCGATCCCCTTGGCAGGCTTGCGCGCGCTGCTGGTGGACGACCTGCCCGAGGCGCTGGCCGCCATCAGCGCGGGCTTGACCCTGCTCGGGCTTCAGGTGGACGGTCAACTCAGCGGCAGCGCAGCCCTTCAGAGCGCGGCATCGCAAGCCGCCGCCAGCCAGCCCTTCGATGTCATGCTGATCGACTGGCGCATGGACGAGATGGACGGGATCGCGACGCTGCAGGCACTTCGACGCGCCCTGGGTGCCGGCATGCCGGCCTCCATCCTGGTGACGGCCGACAGCGGTACGGCGGTGTGGCAGCAGGCGCGTGACGCGCGGTTTGACGCGGTGCTGGTCAAGCCGATCACGCCATCGGCGCTGCACGACACCTTGGCGCGCGTGTTGCGCAGAGGAGGCGCACCCCTGCCTGCGCAATCGCTGCCCGACGCGGACCTTGCAGCCGAACTGCGGCGCCAACATGCCGGACAGCGCGTGCTGCTCGCAGAAGACAACCCGATCAACCAGGAGATGGCCAGCGAACTGCTGTCCTCGGTGGGCCTGAGCGTCGAGGTCGCGGGCGATGGCGCCAAAGCGGTCCAGATGGCGCTGTCTCGCCACTACGAACTGGTGTTGATGGATGTGCAGATGCCGCTGCTGGACGGGTTGGCGGCCACCCGGGAGATTCGTGCGCACGGCGGCCGCGCGATGCCCATCATTGCGATGACGGCCAATGCCTTCGCCGAGGACCGCAGGGCCTGTCTGGATGCGGGCATGGACGACCATGTGGGAAAACCTGTCGATCCGTCGCTGCTGTACGGCACCCTGCTGCGCTGGCTGCCTCGGTGGCTGCCTCGGCCCCAGGCCGCACCCGATGGCGGCATCGCGGCGCTTGACCGGGCACCACCGTCGAGTGCGCCGGACCCGAGTCCGTTGGCAGCCCGCCTGTCCCAGGTCGAAGGCTTGGACGTCAAGCAGTCCTTGCACAACGTCGGCGGACAAATGAACATGCTGGAGCGCGTGCTGCGCAGCTTTGTCGGCAACTATGCCCAAGGCGCGGTGGTCTTCTTGCAGCCACTTTCGGACGAGCTCTTTGCGCGCTGGCGTGCGACCTGCCATTCGATGCGTGGCGCTTGCAACACCATTGGCGCAACGGCACTGGCGCGCGAATTGGCGGACTTCGAGCAAGGCCTGAATACCACCAGCGCCGATGCCGCACTCGCGAACCGGGCCCGTCGGCTGCATGAAGACCTGCTCCTGCTGGTGACGCAGCTCGACGCGGCGCTGCAGGGCTCGGCGCGTTGATCTCGAACCGTCCTGCGGCAATGAAAAAAGTCCGGCCCACCGCATGCGGTGGGCCGGACCCAAGCCTGTCCCTTGGAGAGGGAGGGAGAGAGAGAAAAACCGATCAGAAGTTGTGCTGGACGCCGAAGGCGATGGTCCTGCCGTTGGCCCCAGCGTTGCCGGCAGCCACGTTGTCGATCGGAGCCTTCGTGCTGGTCGAGTCGTTGTCGACAAAGACAGCAGTCGTGTACAGCTGGGTGCGCTTGGACAGGGCGTAGGTCAGCGACAGCGCGGCGGCCTGTGAATCGGCATTGGTAGCCGCATCTTCGCTGTTCTTGATGTACCAGCCACGCAGCTTCAGCGAGTCGCCCAGCGGCACCGTCAGGCCGACCAGGTAGGCGTTGTTGTCTGTCGTCGTCGCGCCGGCACCGTCTTTGCCCTCGGTCTTGTGGTAGCCGGCGTGCAGCTTCAAGAAGCCGAGATCGTACGTGCCGCCCGCGATCAGGTCATTCAGCTTGCCATTCGGGTTGCCATTCTGCTGCGAGTACGCGACTTGCACGGCCACCGGCCCGTTGCCATAACCGACATTGAAGGCCCAGGCTGAATCGGGCTTGGTGCCGCCCGCAGCTTCACCGAACACGTAGGCCGCCGAACCGTTCAGGCCACCCAAGCCGCTCGGCAGGATGTAGGTCACTTGGTTGTTGACGCGTTCCATCGTGCCCACGGCACCGAGGGTCTCCGAGTAACCGAAGAAGTCGATGGAACCCGCCATGCCGGCGTTCGCGAACGGGTCGATCACGTTCAACGCGGTGCGCATCGGCGAGTCCTGGCGACCGGCGCGCACGGCACCGAAGCCACCTTCCAGGCCGACCCATGACCAACGGCTGAAGCCCCGCGCAGGGTTGGCGGCCGTGCCATCGTCGACGTTGAAACCGTTCTCGAGTGCGAACGTCGCCTTCATTCCGCCGCCGAGATCTTCAGCGCCGCGGAAGCCGAGACGACTGGCCGCGTTGCGACCGCTGTCGAGTCTCCAAACCGATTTCTCGGTGCCGCCGTTGTCGTTGTGCACAATCGATGCATCGACGATGCCGTAGATCGTCACGTTGCTTTGGGCCATGCCAGCACTGGCAAAACACGACAGCAGCGCTGCCGCCAAGATTGATTTCTTCATGATGAGGTCTCCTTGGGTTGAATAGGTCCCCT
>DASQOS010000416.1:0-5826 GCA_035644375.1 Rhizobacter sp. | reverse complement strand
GCTGGTTGTCAGCCACCAGCCGATCCCGCCGACCGCGCCGCCGGTGGCCAGCGCGCCCATCTTGCGGCCCAGCATGCCTGTCAGCACAGCGCCCAGGATCGGCGCTCCGACAAACAGAAAAATGGCCAGGTCCTGCACGTCGAAACCAGGCGACGTCTTGCGGCTGCTGCGTGCCTCGGGTTCGGGCAGGCCTTCGGTGCCGATGCGCTCGGCCAGCCGGTCCACCGCGGCGTTCAGTCCACCGGCGAAATCGCCCGCCTTGAATGCCGGCGTGACGCGGTCGTTGATGATGTGCGCCGCGGCCAGGTCCGGAATCGCCCCTTCCAGTGACTTGGCCACGGCGATGCGCACGGCGTGGTCGTTCTTGGCCACGACGATCAGCACGCCGTCGCCGACCTCGCGCCGGCCCAGCTTCCACGCATCGCCGACGCGCTGCGCATACGACACGATGTCTTCGGGCAGCGTGCTGCCGACGATCAGGATCACCAGCTGCGAACCCTGCTTTTCTTCGATGGCGGCCAGCTTGCGTTCCAGCGCTGCGGCCTGGTCCAGGCTCAGCGTCGCAGTGGTGTCGATCACGCGAGCGGTCAGTGCAGGCAGCGGCTGAAGGTCCTGCGCCCACGCCGCCATGGCCGCCAGGCTCAGCAGCGACGCCACGCACCAACGCAGAAAACCGTGCGTCACTTCGATGCCGGCTTGTCGAAATTCACCGGCGGCGGCGTCGAGATCTGCGCCTCGTTCTGGACGGTGAAGGTCGGCTTGGGGCCGTAGCCGAGCACCTTGCCGGTCAGGTTGGTCGGAAAGCTGCGCGCCAGCACGTTGTAGTCGGCCACGGTCTTGATGTAGCGGTTGCGTGCCACGGTGATCCGGTTCTCGGTGCCTTCCAGCGTCACGCGCAGGTCCTGGAATGCCTGGTTGGCTTTCAGGCTGGGGTACTGCTCGCTCACGGCCAGCAGGCGGCCCAGCGCGCCGCTCAGCTCGCCTTGCGCCTTCTGGAACTTGTCGAAGGCTTCGGGGTTGTTGATCAGCTCCGGCGTGGCCTGGATCGATGTGGCCTTGGCGCGTGCCTCGACCACTTTGGTCAGCGTCTCTTGCTCGAAGTTCGCCTCGCCCTTGACCGTGGCGACGATGTTCGGAATCAGGTCGGCACGGCGTTGGTACTGGTTCAGCACTTCAGACCAGCTGGCCTTCACCTGTTCGTCCAGGCGTTGGAAGTCGTTGTAGCCGCAGCCGCTGAGGCCGAGCGAGGTGGCGAGAGCCAAGACAGCAAGCCAGAGTCTTCGATTCATGGGGGTCCTCCAAAACAGGGCGAGCGCGCATGCTACTCCGCGCTGAAGAGGGGGTCGGGCAGCAGGGGTTCAAGTCGGTCGCACGGGCGGGCTCAGTGGCCCAGCGCAGCCCGGGACGCCGACACGGCCATGGCGGAGGTGAACGCCTCGCGCGGTGGCGACCAGCGCGCCACCGACTTGAGCCACAGCTCACGCCGCCGCGGCAGTGGCCGGACCTGTGACGCGACCCACGCCACACGCTCTGCATTCACCGTGCCGTCGCGCGCCATCTTTGCCAGCTCGCGATCCGGGTTGTGCAGCAGCGAGGCCAGCCACACCGCTTCGATCGGCGTCAGTTCGGCGGGCGTCTTGTGCAAGAAGCGCTGCGCCGCGGCGTGGGCGCCGCACACGCCGTTGCCCCACGGCGCCAGCGCCAGGTACAGGTTCAACACGCGTGCCTTGCCCAGCGTGCGGTCCAGCTCCACGGCGTACAGCAGCTCGCGCAGCTTGCGCCCGTGGTCGCGGCCATCGCCGGTGTAGATCAGCTTGGCGAGCTGCTGCGACAAGCTGCTGCCGCCGTGCAAGGCCGCGTCGCCTGAGGATGAGGTCTGCGGGTTCGCCGCCCACGCGCCCATGATTTCGCCCAGGTCGAAGCCGGGGTGCTCGTAGAAACGCTGGTCCTCTGCCGCGATCACGGCGCGTGGCAGCCAGCTGCCGAAATCGGCGGCAGCGTCCGACGGTCCGCAACCCGTCTGCGCGTTCAAAAGCGCCTCCGTGCCCAGGCCCGACACACGAAAACCGTCGACGCGGGGCTTGACGGTGAAGCTGCGTGCCGGCAGAACGAACTGTGCCTTCAGGTTCAAGCGCCCGTCGATTTGCGCGCGCCGCAGCTCCGGCACTTCGGCGCTGAACAGGCCGAACGCCCGCGCGATGGGCTGGTCGGTCAGCGTGAAACTCAGCCGCACTTGCTGGCGCTCGATGCGCGATTGCCAGCGGCCTTCGAGGCGCGGGATGGCTCCGTTCACCTCGCCGAGGAGCAGCGTGCCATGCAGCTTCATCTCGTCGTCCGGTTCCACTGTGAACTCGACGCGCGACAAGCGGACCGCGTCGCGGCCCAGCGGACTGACGCGGAACGTGCACGGCACGCACACGGCATTCCAGGTGCCGGCCTCCTCGCCGGCACGCCAGGTCACCGGGCCGAAGCGCGTGCGCCAGGTGTGCCCTTCCAGCAAGCGCAGCGTCATCGGGTGGGTCGCCAGACGCAGCACGGCTGGCATGCTGACCTCTTTGCTCCATGGGCCCCACGTCATGCGCTCGGTCCACTCGTCCGGCGCGGGTTTGAGCACCTGCCAGACGGCGGCGAGCAGCACACCCGCGCTGACCGCCACGCCGAGTGCCAGAACCAGTCCCACCTTGATCCATTTGTTCACAGTGCCCTCGCGGTCGTGATGGCTTGCCACGGGCCCGTCGACTGGCCGAGCTGCGCAGCCCAGAACCAGCTCGAGGGGTCGGTGAACGCCTGGCCCTGCGCGTCGACGATGCGCTCGCAGACGCGGATGCGCTGGCCGTTGCGTTCGGCGACGAAGCAGCGCCACAGGCGTTGTTGCGCGTCGCGTTCCAGCTGCGCTTGCTGGATGCGGTAGCCGAGGCCGCGGTAGCAGTCGGCCGCCGGGTGCAGCATGCGTGTCGGCCGGCGCACCTCGCGCAACACCAGCACCTGCGCGCCGTCGGTCAGCCGCGCCATCTGGCCCGGAAAGCGCGCCGCAAAACGCTGCTCGACCGCGCTGAACGCCAAGGGCCTCAGCGTGCGGCCTTCCCAGGTGGTCGGCCACTCGATCGAGGCCGTTGCGCTGCGGTCTGGCGCGGTGCCACGTTGTGCCAGCGGCGCCAATGCGCATGCCGCCAAGACCAGCGTCAAGGCCAGCTTCATCGTGCGCGACGACGACATCCCCTCAGCGCTGACCATCACGACCTCCCAACACCACGGCCGCCACGGCGCCGCACACGAGCAGCAGCATCAGCAAGCCGACGGCCTGGTGCGTTGTCTCGGCGACCGCGCTGCGGCTCGCCTCCAGCCCGACCAGCACGCTGTTGCGCAGCACGTTGCCGGCCAGCACCAGCAGACCAACGAATGGCAGCCGGCGCAAGAATTGCCCGTCACGCAGGCCGCCGAAGGCCGCCACGGCACAGGCGCAGAAGTACGCCATCCAGACCATCTGCACGCCCGAGCACGGCGCATCGACGATGACCAGGCGGCCTTGCACCAGCATCGCCGTGCCGCTGCGTTGCGCGGCCCAGCCCAAGCCCTGCAGCAGCCAGGTGCTGAGCTGCGCCGTCACCACGCGCAGCGGGTAGCCGGCATAGAACTGCAGCGACGACACCACCGGCAAGGCCAGCACCGTCAGGCCGGCCATCGGCAGCATGGCGTGCTGCGACGGCATGAAAGCGCGTGCCCCGGCGGCCAGTGCCAGCGCCGCCAGCAGCGCACCCACCAGCGGTGGCATCACGAAGCTGGCCGCGGTGGCTGCGAGCGTGGCAACGATCGCCGCGCCCAGCCACAGCGGCCGCGGTGTCGCACGCAGTTGCGGTGCCAGCCGCCACATCAATACCCCCAGTGCGGCCAGCGCGGCCAGGCCCAGCGGATCGTCCGACCCATCGGCCACACGCGCCGCGGCCCAGCGCCAGTGCGGCCACAGCGCCGTGGCCTGCAGGGCCAACCAGGCCACGGGCGGCAGGCTGTCGAAGCGCTGCTGCCAGCGCCCCGCGCAGTTGGTGGCGATCACGCGCGGCACGGCGTACGAGCTGGTTGCAGCCATCACACGCTCACCCACGGCGACGCGACCACAGCGTCGCCCCGACGATGCCAAGCACCACCAGCAACGCCAGCAGCGCGCCCGGCTCTGGCGTGCTCGGCACCTCGGCGCCAAGCGCCAGATCGCTCACACCTTCGGGCAACGGTGACGGCTGGTCCACGCTGGGCGCCAAGGCCGGGTTGCTGTTGCGCACGACCTTGTCCACGGCGATGAAGCTGGTGTACTGCGTCAACAGGCTGTACTTAAGGCCGAGGTCGGTGATCGCGGTCTTCTGCGTCGTGCCGCCGTCCAGCGCTTCCTGGTCGCTCAACGCGGCGATGCGCTGGCGTGCCCACAACTGGCGCAGTGCGGCCGAGGTCGGGTCGTCGCGGCCGGCGATCGGCAGCGTCTGGCGATAAGTGCCATCTGCCGTCCGGCCTTCGATCACCAGCCTGGCGTTGGTCGGCTCGCCGTGCCACTTGCCGAACACGATGACCGGGCGGCCGCCCAGCACGTCGGGCAGCTGCTGCGGTTCGACGTCATAGACGTCCAAACCTTCGAAGCGTGCGGTCACCTGGGTCAGTACCGGCGACGCGATCATCTTGCGCAGGCGCTCGGCCTGGTCGGCGGCTTCGGCCGGCTTGGTCACGACGAAGGCTTCGCCCTGACCGGCGCGCGCAATGCCTTCGATCAAATGGCGGTTCACGCTGCTGCCGATGCCGAAGGCGAACACGTTGGCGTGGTTCAGGTTCTGGCGCACCAGCTGGAACACCTCGGCCTCGACGCTGACGAAGCCGTCGGTGATCACGATCACGCTGCGCGACACGTCGTCGTTCTTCGGCAGCGCGGCGATGCGCTTCAGCGCCGGCACGATCTCGGTGCTGCCGCTGCCGCCCATCGCGTTGATCGCCTTGATGGCCTGCTCGATGTTGGCGCGCGTGGCCGGCACCGAGCTGGGCGACAGCATGCGGTTGCTGCCCGAGAACAGCATCACGTTGAAGCTGTCGCTTGCACCCAGGCCGCCGATCAGGTTGCGCAGCAGTGCCTTCGAGGTGTCGAGCGGGTAGCCGTGCATCGAGCCCGAGATGTCGACCACGAAGATGTACTCGCGCGGGTTGATCTGCTTCGTCGCAATCGCCTTCGGGGGCTCGACCATCGCGAGGAAGAAGTTTTCGCCACCGTCGATGTCGGGTCCGCGGAACAGCGACACCCCCGATTCGATGCGGTCGCCCGCCAGGCGGTAGCTCAAGATGAAGTCGCGGTTGTTCGCCGGAGGGTCGATGCTGTTGAGCGCCACGCTGGCGTGCTGCGTGCCGGTGCCGGTGACCAGGATGTCGTGCGACGGCGAGGTGATCTCCTTCACCGACAGCGGCGCATCGAGCGTCACACGCAAGTCGAACGTGGTCTTCGATGGCTCACCGTTTTTAAGGTAGGCCCCGACGATCGCCGGGCCGTTGGACGCGGCCGCCCGAGGGCTGTTGTAACGCGGGCCGACCACGGTCGGGAACACGAAGCCGTACTGCGCGTCGGTCGGCGTCAGCAGCTCGGTGTAGCGCAGCTCGACCGCCACGTCGTCGCCCGGCATGATGTTGGCCACATTCATCTCGAACACGTTGGGGCGCTGCTGTTCCAACAGGGCGCTGGTCTTGCCTTCCTTCTTGGCGGCTTCGTACTCGATGCGCGCAGCCTGCTTCTCCTTGATGCGCGCCGTCAGCAGGCGGTTGCCCAGGCGCACGTTCATGGCGTACACCGCAGCCTGCGTCGAG
>DASQOS010000415.1:0-3667 GCA_035644375.1 Rhizobacter sp. | reverse complement strand
GCGATGCCGGCCCACAGCTCCAGCGAACGCAGGCCGAGTGCGGCGACGTGCTCGTCGGCGCATTCCAACTCAGCCATCGGGCTCAACATGCCGGCGGCGGTCCAACCCGCCGCACCTCGCGCTTGCGCGTCGATGGCCGGGTCGAACACCGTGACGCGGTATCCGTGCCCAGCCAGCTGCCACGCCAGCAGCCGACCCAGCAGGCCTGCACCGGCCACGCCGATATGAGGCCGCGTCATCGTTCAGCCCGGCAAGTCTGTGACCGGCTGAATCGGGACGTACATCTCGCCGCCCGCCCGCCTGAACTCTTCAGACTTGGCCTTGAGACCTTGCTCCAGCGCCGCGGTCTCAGTCAGCCCCTTCGTGGCGGCGTACTCGCGGACTTCTTGTGTGATCTTCATGGAGCAGAACTTGGGACCGCACATCGAGCAGAAGTGCGCTTCCTTGCTGGAGTCCTTGGGCAGCGTCTCGTCATGGAAATCGCGTGCGGTATCCGGGTCCAGCGACAGATTGAACTGGTCGTTCCAACGAAATTCGAAGCGTGCCTTGGACAGCGCGTCGTCGCGTGCGCGTGCACCGGGATGGCCCTTGGCCACATCGGCGGCGTGCGCAGCAATCTTGTAGGCGATGATGCCTTGCTTCACGTCGTCGCGATCAGGCAGCCCGAGGTGTTCCTTGGGTGTCACATAGCACAGCATCGCCGTGCCGAACCAGCCGATCATCGCGGCACCAATGGCGCTGGCGATGTGGTCGTAGCCGGGAGCGATGTCGATCGTCAGCGGCCCGAGCGTGTAAAACGGCGCTTCGTGACAGTGCTTGAGCTGTTCGTCCATGTTGGCCTGGATCAGGTGCATCGGCACGTGGCCCGGCCCTTCGATCATGGTTTGCACATCGTGTTTCCACGCCAGCTGGGTGAGTTCACCCAAGGTGCGCAGCTCGGCGAACTGGGCTGCGTCATTGGCATCGGCGCCTGAGCCGGGGCGCAAGCCATCGCCCAGCGAAAAGCTGACGTCGTAGGCCTTCATGATGTCGCAGATGTCTTCGAAGTGCGTGTAGAGAAAACTCTCCTTGTGGTGTGAGATGCACCACTTGGCCATGATGGAGCCGCCGCGCGACACGATGCCGGTGCGGCGAGCAGCGGTCAGGTGAATGAACGCGAGCCGGATGCCGGCGTGGATGGTGAAATAGTCGACGCCTTGCTCAGCCTGTTCGATCAACGTGTCGCGGAAGATCTCCCATGTCAGGTCTTCGGCCACCCCGCCGACCTTCTCCAGTGCCTGGTAGATCGGCACCGTGCCGATGGGCACCGGCGAATTGCGAACGATCCAGTCGCGCGTGGTGTGGATGTTCTTGCCGGTGGACAGGTCCATCACGTTGTCGGCGCCCCAGCGAATCGCCCACACGAGCTTTTCCACCTCTTCGTCGATGCTCGACGTGACCGCCGAGTTGCCGATGTTGGCGTTGATCTTCACGAGAAAGTTGCGGCCGATCGCCATCGGCTCGATTTCGGGATGGTTGATGTTGGCGGGGATGATGGCGCGTCCGCGCGCCACTTCGTCGCGCACGAATTCGGGGGTGACGATGCGCGGAATGCTGGCGCCCATCGGATTTCCGCGCAGGCGTTGCTCGCGTTGGGCATCGTTGAGGTACCCATCCATCCATTCGCGCTTGCCGTTCTCGCGGATCGCGACGAACTCCATTTCGGGCGTGACGATGCCGCGCCGGGCGTAATGCATCTGTGTCACGTTGCGTCCGGCGATGGCGCGGCGAGGTTGTCGTTGCAACGCCGCCGCTTCACGCCGCAGTTCGGCCAGGCGTTCGGCGTCGCGTGCCTCGTGCTTGGCCCCTTCATCGCGCGCTTGCGGCGTGCGGCCCGCATAGCTTTCGGTGTCGCCGCGCGCGGCTATCCAGGCATCGCGCAACGGGGCCAGGCCACGCCGCACATCGATCGATGCCCGGGCATCGGTGTAAGGGCCCGACGTGTCGTAAACAGACACGGCCTCACCGTTGGTCAACAGCACCTCACGCATGGGCACTTGCACGTCGGTATGCAGGCTGCCCTGTGCGTAAGTCTTCTTGGAGGCAGGAAATGGTTCGCGCGTCAGCGCGAGAAGTTCGGCGAACTTCGCGTTATCGAGTTTGTCGGGGGCGTTCATCAGGGTCCTTTCCAGCGGCAGCAGTGGTGTGCTCCGGGAGGTGCCCTTTCTCAGTGATTTGTCTTCAGCAGGGATGCTTCAGGCAAAGCTTGGAGAGACAGGATCAGCTCTTCTTCCGCCGGTACTAACCGGTTCAAGTTCATCGGGTTCGGCTTCTCAGCCATCTCAGCACGCAGTGCACCCCGGAGCGGTTGCGAGTTTAGGTTGCCACCTTCGCAGATGTCAAGGCAGTGATGCCGGCTCAAGCAGTTTCCCCTTGCGGCGGGTGAGCGATTCATCTCGGGTTTTTGCCGAGTAGCGAGGGTTTGTCCCGAGGCCTGATAAAGGGAATATTCAGAATCGGTTCAGGGTTCTTCACGAGCATGAAGGGGATTTTCAGCAACATCAGGAGACAACAAATTGAGTGCGAACAGTTCTGCTATTTCAAGCCCCGCCAAGGCGACCGACGCGAGTTGGTACCGCTGGGGTCAGCTCATCATGGGCATCATCTGCATGGCGATGATCGCCAACCTGCAATACGGTTGGACCTTGTTTGTCACTCCGATGCAGGCCAAGAATCAATGGGGTTTGACGGGAATCCAATTGGCGTTCTCGATATTCGTGGTCGTGGAAACCTGGCTTGTGCCGGTCGAAGGCTGGTTGGTGGATAAGTTCGGTCCGCGCCCTGTGATCGCGGGTGGAGCGATCCTCGCCGCAATCGGTTGGGTGATGAATTCCTATGCCAGTTCGTTGACCGAGCTGTACACCGCTGCGGTGATCTCTGGTCTGGGCGCAGGGTGCGTCTACGGTACCTGCGTCGGTAACGCGCTGAAGTGGTTCCCGGACAAACGTGGCCTTGCGGCTGGACTGACTGCCGCCGGCTTCGGTGCCGGCGCTGCGGTGACCGTCATTCCGATCGCCAACATGATCAAGACCTCGGGCTACCAGGACACCTTCTTCTTTTTCGGCCTGTTGCAGGGTGCTGTGATCTTTATCATCGCGATGCTCATGTCCAAGCCTGTTCCCCCGAAGGGTGTGGTCGCAGCCTCTCGCTTGGTCATGACCAAGGTGGACTACACCGTGTCCGAAATGATTCGAACCCCGGTTTTCTGGCTGACGTACGTTCTGTTCGTTGCAGTGGCCGCAGGCGGCCTGATGGCCACCGCGCAGATCGGTCCTATCGCGAAAGACTATGGTCTGGCGAACCTTCCGATGAGTTTTTTCGGTGGTGTGCTGCCACTGCTGACGATGACGTTGGCGATTGACAACCTTGCGAATGGCTTTACCCGGCCGCTGTGCGGATTTGTGTCCGACAGAATCGGACGTGAAAACACGATGATGATCGTGTTTTGCGGTGAAGGCTTGGCGTTGTTGGGCATGATGAAGTTCGGGCACAACCCCATTGCTTTCATGACATTCGCGGCCCTGATTTTCCTGTGCTGGGGCGAAATCTTCTCGATCTTTCCCGCACTCGTTGCCGACACCTTCGGTATCAAGAATGCCGCCGGCAACGCAGGGACCATGTATACGGC
>DASQOS010000414.1:0-3872 GCA_035644375.1 Rhizobacter sp. | reverse complement strand
CCAGTGCGCTGCTGTTCTATGGCCTGGTGACACGCGCGCGCCTGCAGTTGACGGCCGATGCCACGGTGCGCAACTTCGAGGCGCTCGAAAACGGCCTGCGTGATCTGCCCGCTGCGCAACGCCGACAGTTCGTCGAGCGCTTCAACACGCACAAGGAAGTACCCAAGCCACAGGCAGCGAACAACGACCGGTTGACCCGTCTGGAACGTGCTTTCGTGCAGCAGATTTCCGAGCGCATGGCGACGCGTGGCGGCAAGGTGGTCTGGCAGCGCGACGCCGACCATTCGCTGCGGCTTGAACTCAACATCGATGGCGACACCTACTGGCTGAATGTGCCGAACCTGATCCCGGCGCGCGAGTTTCCGTGGAACTGGGCGGCGGGCAGCGCCGCGACGAGCTTGCTGGCCGGGCTCGGTGCCTGGCTGATCCAGCGCCGCATCAACCGGCCGCTGAACCAGCTGGTGCGCGCCGCGCGCGAACTCGGCCAAGGCCTGCGCCCGCAGGCGTTGCCTGAAGACGGCCCGACCGAGATCGCCACGGTGGCGCATGGTTTCAACGAGATGGTCGCGAGCCTGGCGCACAACGAAGCCGAACGCGCGTTGATGCTCGCCGGCCTGTCGCACGACCTGCGCACGCCGCTGGCCAAAATGCGCCTGGCCACCGAAATGCTGGACGGCCAAGGCGACACCGAGTTGCTGGGCAGTCTGAACCGCAACATCGATGCGATGGACCGCCTGCTGAACCAGTTCCTCGACTTCACGCGCGCAGGCCCGGCCGCGAGCTGGAACCAGGAGCCGATGGTCGCGGCGGACTTGAACGCGTTGGCGCGCGACGTGCTGGCGCAGTGCGCGCAAGACCCCGGCGACGCTGCGCGTGTGACGCTGCAGGCGGGCGCGGTCGCTGGCGTCTCGCTGCGTGTCGAGTCGGTGCGGCGGATGATTCTGAACCTGGTCGTCAACGCGCAGCGCCATGGCCGGCCGCCCGTCGAGCTGGCGACCGGCGAAACCGACGGCCGTGTCTGGCTCGAGGTGCTGGATCGCGGGCCGGGCATTCCCGCCGAGTGCGCCGACGCGCTGAAGCAGCCGTTCGCGCGCGGCGACGTTTCGCGCAGCGGCCCGCCCGGTGCCGGGTTGGGCCTGGCCATCGTCGAACGCATCGCGCACGATCACGGCGCGCGCTTCGATCTGTTGCCACGCGCCGGCGGCGGCCTGGTGGCCCGGGTGTGCTGGCCGCCGGCCCGGGCTGCGTGATGCACGCGCTTGCGTCGTCTGCCATCCAGCGCGCCACGCAGGCTCGGCCTCATGGCGTCGGCCCGATGCGCGTGCGCAGCGGACGCGATTTCTCGAAGTCTGCTTGACAGCCGAGGCATCGCACGCTCGCGGGCCGGGCCTGCAACCGCGCCAGGGGAATGGCCATGTCGCAGTCCATGCATTGGCCGTAACCGCCTTGCAGCATGCGTTCCTTGGCGGCGGCGATCTCTTGCAGTTCTTCGTGGTCGCGCTCGGTTTCGGCATCGCTCACGACTTCGCGCGTGTGCTGTTCGCTGTATTCGCCGCTGTCTTCCACCTGTTCGCGCGGGTGGTGGGCCGGGGCCTCGGCGCGGTCGGCATCGGCCCAGCGGATTTCTTCGTGCAGCTGCGCCTCGCGCTGATCGAGCTGCTTGCGCAGGCTTTGAATCTGCTTTTTGTTGAGTGCGGACATCGAATTCCCTCGGAGTGCTGATCTGTCGTGATGGCAAGGCACGTGCCCGTGGCGGCGCGGGCCCGACCCAAAGCCCGGCAGGCTCGCGGCAAGGACTTTGGCCGCATGCGGTCCGAGAGGTCGTTTAATACGCTCAGCCCGAATCCAGAGGACCCCATGGCCGAAGCAGCACCCAGCGAACTGTTGAGCCGGCGCCACCAGATGTTCCCGGTGCTGACCGATGTCGAGATCGACCGCATTCGTCGTTTCGGCACGGTTCAGCACTTCGGCCACGGCGCGCGCCTGATGGCGGTGGGCAAACCCGGTCCCGGCATGTTCGTGGTGCTGAAAGGCGTTGTCGCGATCACGCAGCGCGACGGGCTGGGCCATGTGCTGCCCATCGTGAACCAGGACCACGGGCACTTTCTGGCCGAGGTCGGCACGCTGTCGGGCCGGCCGTCGCTGGTCGACGGGCACGCGCAGGGCGAGGTCGAGGCGCTGCTGGTGGCCCCCGGTCAACTGCGTGCCTTGATCATCGCCGAGGCCGATCTCGGCGAGCGCCTGGTGCGCGCGCTGATACTGCGCCGCGTGGCGCTGATCGAATCCGGCGCCAGCGGGCCGGTGCTGATCGGCCAACCCGGCTCATCCGACGTGCTGCGCCTGCAGAATTTTCTGCGCCGCAACGGCCAACCGCACCACGTGGTCGACGCCGGCATCGATGCCGACGCTGCCGCGCTGATGGAACAGTCCGGCGCGGCTCGCGGCGAGCCGCTGGTGGTGTGCCCCGATGGTTCGGTGCTGGTGAACCCGAGCGTCGACACGCTGGCGCGCTGCATCGGCATGGTCGACTCGGTGGCGCATGAGGAGCTGTTCGATGTCGCCGTGGTCGGCGCCGGGCCGGCGGGTTTGGCGACCGCCGTGTATGCGGCCTCGGAAGGACTGAAGGTGGTGGTGCTGGACTGCCGCGCCTACGGCGGCCAGGCCGGCGCCAGTGCGCGCATCGAGAACTACCTCGGCTTTCCCGCCGGCATCTCGGGCCAGGCGCTGGCCGGCCGGGCCTATGTGCAGGCGCAGAAGTTCGGCGCCGAGATGCTGATCCCGGCGCAGGTCGTGTCGCTGGACTGTGCGCGGCTCCACGACGCGGCCGAGTTGGCCCTCCACCTCGCCGATGGGCGGCGCCTGCGCGCGCGCACGGTGGTGGTGGCCAGTGGGGCGCGTTATCGGCGGCCCGCCGTGCCGCGCCTGAGCGAGTTCGAAGGGCGCGGCGTCTGGTACTGGGCGTCCAGCGTCGAAGCCAAGATGTGCGCGCAGAACGAGGTGGTGCTGGTCGGCGGCGGCAACTCGGCTGGGCAGGCCGCGGTGTTCCTGTCGCAGCACGCGGCCAAGGTGCATGTGCTGGTGCGCGGTCCGAGCCTGGCGGCCAGCATGTCGCGCTACCTGATCGACCGCATCGCCGCCACGCCCAACATCGAGCTGAAGCCGCACACCGAGCTGACGCAGCTGCGCGGCGCAGCGACCGAGGGGCTGGCCGGGGTCACCTGGCGCAACCACCAGACCGGCATCGAAGAAGAAAGAAGCTTGCGCAACGTGTTCCTGTTTGTCGGCGCGGAGCCCGAGACCGCCTGGCTGCAAGGCTGCGACGTGGCGGTCGATGCGCATGGCTTCGTGTTGACGGGCGCGGCGGCCGGCGGCCCGCTGGACGGCGCGTCCTCCGCGCCGCTGGAGTCGAGCCTGCCCGGCGTGTTTGCGGTGGGCGACGTGCGCTCGGGTTCGGTCAAGCGGGTCGGCGTGGCGATCGGCGAGGGCGCTGCTGCGGTGGCGCAGATCCACCAGCATCTGGCGGCCATCGGCGTGGCCGACTGAGAGGGTTCGCACCGGCCTCTGCGCTGTGCCCGGGAGTCAGCGCGCCATCGGCTCGGCACCGCTGTCGGTGGACAGCGCATCACGCGTGCGCTGCGGCAGCACGATGCCGCGCGACGCGTCGGCGACAGCCCAGGCGTTGATGACCGGCGCCTGCGAACGCACGCCGCCGAAGATGGTGGCGAAGGCCACGTCGGCCGCGTCGCGCCCGGTGCCGAAGCGCACGAAGGCCATCGGGATCGCGGTGCCCGAGGGGTCGAAGATGTACCAGCGGTCGCCGACGTAGGCCTCGACGTAGGCGTGGAAGTCGGGCGGTCCGAGTGCCGGGTCGG
>DASQOS010000413.1:0-6958 GCA_035644375.1 Rhizobacter sp. | reverse complement strand
TATCAGGTCGTTCTGAAGCCGTCCCCGCCGGACATTCTTGCCCTGTATCTGGGTTCCCTCGAGGCCCTGGGACTCGATCTGAAACAAAACGATGTGCGCTTCGTCGAGGACGACTGGGAAAACCCCACCCTCGGCGCATGGGGTCTCGGCTGGGAAGTATGGTTGAACGGCATGGAGGTCACGCAGTTCACCTACTTCCAGCAGGTCGGCGGCATCGAGTGCAAACCGATCACCGGCGAGATCACCTACGGCCTGGAGCGCCTGGCGATGTACCTGCAGGGCGTGGACAGCGTCTACGACCTGAAGTGGACCGACACGCTGAGCTACGGCGACGTGTACCACCAGAACGAAGTCGAGCAGAGCACCTACAACTTCGAGCACAGCGACGTGGCCTTCCTGTTGGCTGCCTTCGGCAGCCACGAAAAGCAGGCGCAGTATCTGATGCAGCAAAAGCTCGCCTTGCCCGCTTACGAGCAGGTGCTGAAGGCCGCGCACAGCTTCAACCTGCTCGATGCGCGCGGTGCCATCAGCGTCACCGAACGTGCCACCTACATCGGGCGCATTCGCAACATCTCGCGCAGCGTCGCCAAGAGCTACAAGGAAAGCCGGCGCCGGCTCGACCCGCCGTTTCCCATGGCGCCGCGCGCCTGGGCCGATGAAGCCGTCGCGCAGATGGACAAAGAAGCCGCGCAATGACTGCCACCAAAAGCCTGCTCGTCGAGCTCTTCGTTGAAGAACTGCCGCCGAAAGCGCTGAAGAAACTCGGCGAATCGTTTGCCGCCACCCTGGCCGACGGGCTGAAGGCGCACGGCTTGACCACCGAGCATCACTCGGTGGTCACGTCGTTCGCATCGCCGCGCCGTCTGGCCGCGCACATCAGCGCGGTGCGCGTGCAGGCCGACGACAAGGCGCTGCTTCACAAGCTGATGCCGGTGAGCGTGGGCTTGAATGCCGAAGGCCAGGCGACACCCGCGCTGTTGAAAAAGCTGGCCAGCGTCGGCGCCGATGCATCGGTGCTGCCCAGGCTCAGGCGTCAGATGGATGGCAAGGCCGAAGCGCTGTTCTTCGACAGCATGGTCAAGGGCGCGACGCTGACGCAAGGCCTGCAGAAGGCCCTCGACGAGGCGCTCGCCAAGTTGCCGATTCCCAAAGTCATGCAGTACCAACTGGCCGACGGCTGGACCAGCGTCAATTTCGTGCGACCGGCACATGGTTTGGTGGCCTTGCATGGCCCGGACGTGATCGCCGTGACGGCACTCGGTTTGACGGCCGGGCGCAACACCGGGGGGCACCGCTTCGAGGCAGCGATTGATCCGGTGGTGCTGCGAGACGCCGACCACTACGCGCGCCAGTTGAAAGAACAGGGCGCGGTGGTGGCGAGCTTTGCCGAGCGCCACGGCGACATCGCACGGCAACTGCAGGCCGCCGCGGCCAAAGAAGGCCTGACACCCATCGACGACGCTGCCCTGCTGGACGAAGTGACGGCCCTGGTCGAACGACCCAACGTGCTGCTGTGCCGCTTCGAGCCCGAGTTTCTGGAGGTGCCGCAAGAGTGTCTGATCCTCACGATGAAGGCCAACCAGAAATACTTCCCCTTGCTCGATGCCGCCGGCAAACTCACCAGCAAGTTCCTGATCGTCAGCAACGTCAGCCCGGCCGACCCGCGCCGCGTGATCGAGGGCAACGAGCGCGTGGTGCGGCCGCGCCTGGCCGACGCCAAGTTCTTTTTCGACCAGGACCGCAAGCGCACGCTGCTCTCGCGTGTGCCGGGGCTGAGCAAAGTGGTCTACCACGGCAAGCTCGGCACGCAGGGCGAACGCGTCGAGCGCGTGCGCCTGATCGCACGTGCGCTGGCCGAGCCGCTGGGCGGTACCTCGGTGGTGGCCAGCGCCGACACGGCGGCCCACCTCGCCAAGGCCGATCTGCTGACCGACATGGTGGGCGAGTTTCCCGAGCTGCAAGGCGTGATGGGCGCCTACTACGCCCGCCACGACGGGCTGTCGGACGAGATTGCCGCAGCCATCGAAGACCACTACAAGCCACGCTTTGCCGGCGACGAGTTGCCGCGCAACCCGACGGGTGTGGTGGTGGCGCTGGCCGACAAGCTGGAGACGCTGGTGGGTCTGTTCGGCATCGGCCAGGTGCCCAGCGGCGACAAAGACCCGTTCGCGCTGCGCCGGCATGCGCTGGGCTGCCTGCGCATCGTCATCGAGCGGTCGCTGCGGCTCACGATTTCCGAGCTGATCGCGCGTGGGCTGCAAGGCTTCGTCGACACGGCCATCGCGTTGAACCCGCAGGTGCTGCATGCCTTCTTCTCGGAGCGGCTCGCCAATCTGCTGCGCGACAAGGGCCATGCCGCCAGCGAGATCGATGCCGTGCTGTCGCTGGGAGACATTGTACTGCCCAGCATCACCCGCCGGCTCGATGCGGTGAAGGCCTTTGCCGAGTTGCCCGAATCGCAAAGCCTGGCCGCGGCCAACAAGCGCATCGGCAACATCCTGAAGAAGTCGACCGGCGCTGCCGCGCGGGTCGATGAGGCCTTGTTCCGTGAGCCCGAGGAACGCGCCTTGTTCACGGCCCTGGTCGAGACCCGCGGTCAGGCCGGCACGGCTTTTGAAAGCGGCCTTTATGCGGAGAGCCTGCGCTTTTGGGCCGGCGTCAAAGATCCCGTCTATGCGTTTTTCGACAAGGTGCTGGTGAACGATGAAGACGCGAGAATCAGAGCCAATCGGCTGGCGCTGCTGCAAACGATGCACACTGCGATGAACCGCGTGGCGGATTTATCGAAGTTGGCCACGTGATGCAAAGCCTGTTGACGCTGGAGCGTGTGGCATGAACCTGATCATTCTGGACCGCGACGGCACGATCAACGAAGACCGGGACGACTACATCAAGTCGCCGGAGGAATGGGTGCCGATCGAAGGTTCACTGGAGGCGATTGCGCGGCTGAACCACGCCGGCTGGCATACCGTGATCGCCACCAACCAGTCGGGGCTGGGCCGCGGCTTGTTCGACATGTCGGCGCTCAACTCGATGCACCTGAAGATGAACGGCCTGCTGGCCAAGGTGGGCGGCCGCATCGACGCGGTCTTCTTTTGCCCGCACACCCCGGACGACCACTGCGAGTGCCGCAAGCCTCTGCCCGGCTTGATCCTGCAGATCGGCGAACGATTCGGCGTCAATCTGAGCACGGTGCATGTGGTCGGCGATTCACTGCGCGATCTGCAAGCCGGCGCTGCCGCCGGCTGTCCGACCCATCTGGTTCTCACCGGCAAGGGCCGGGAACTCGACGAAGCGCTGCTGCAGCAAGAGTCGCCGGGCAACACGGTGCATGAAAATCTGTCGGCGTTTGCCGAGTTCATGATCCAGCAAGAGCGCACCGCGCGTGGCGTCAAAGGGGTCTCGGATTCCGGCTTCGGAAGGCTGGATTGATGCCTGCCGTTCGGACCTTCTTCTGCGCCCTGCGCTCGCTGTTGTTTGTTCTGTGGATGTCGGTGACGGTGGTGCCATGGGCGCTCGCGGTGCTGGTGTTTTCCTTGTTCAAAGGCGGCGACCCGCTGTACTGGATGTGCGCCGGCTGGCTGCGCACGGCGATCTGGGGTTGCAAGGTGATCTGCGGCGTGCGCGCGCGTGTGCAAGGCCGCGACAACCTGCCCGACAGCCCGGTCATCCTGCTGCCCAAGCACCAGTCGACATGGGAAACCTTTGCCTTTCCGACCTTGATGCCCAGACCGCTGGCCTACGTGTTCAAGCGCGAACTGCTGTACATCCCGTTCTTTGGCTGGGCCATGGCGCGCATGAACATGATCCACATCGACCGCAGCAAACGCACCGCCGCCTGGAGCAAAGTGGCCGAGCAAGGCCGCAAGCACATGGACAACGGCAACTGGGTCATCATGTTTCCCGAAGGCACGCGCGCACCTCGCGGCGGACAAGGTGCCTACAAGGTGGGCGGCACGCGCTTGGCTGTGGCCACCGGCCGGCCAGTGCTGCCGATCGCCGTGACCTCGGCGCGCTGCTGGCCGCGCAAGTCATTCCTGGTGCGGCCTGGCGTGATCGATGTGTCCATCGGGCGTCCGATCCCTTCCGTGGGCCGTGAGCCGGACGAACTGATGCGCGAGGTCGAAGCCTGGATCGAGGCGGAGATGCGTCGCCTCGATCCAGGGGCTTATTCCAAAGCGCGCAGCATGAACAGGCCCACCCCGTAAGATCACGGCCCATGACTCGTCACGCGCCAGGCCCCTTGGCATCGCAGATTTCGCTGTTTGATGAGCCGGCGTCGGTGCTGTCGGAAGTTGCGTCGTCCGCGCCGACGCCTTCAACGCCAGACAAGGCCCTTGCCCCGGCACCGGCTGTTGCCGTCGAAGCGCCTCCGGCTGCGCTTCGGCACCCTGATGCTCAGCGCGAGATCACGCTCAATGCGCACGTCGTGGCCTATGCACTCAAACGCGCCCGCCGCCGCAGCATCGGGTTCGTGGTGGGACCCGAAGGGCTGAGCGTGGCCGCTCCCAAATGGGTCGGCATCGGCGACATCGAAACCGCCTTGCGCGAGAAGGCCGATTGGATTTTGCGCAAGTTGGTCGAACAGCAAGAACGCCAGCGCCGCCTGCAGGCCGCGAAGGTCGACTGGCGCGACGGCACCGGCATTCCGTTTCTCGGCGAGACCGTGATCGTCGTGCTCGATTCGCGGGCCGGCGTCACCAAGGCCGGCGCGGTGCTCAACACCGAGGCCGAGGCCTTGCCCGGCGTGCCCAAGCTCACGCTGCACATCGGCCTGCCGCACACCGCCAGCCCGGAGCAGATCCGCGACGTGGTGCAAAGCTGGCTGCAGCGCCAGGCCAAGCGCATCTTCGAAGAGCGCTGCCGTCATTTCGCACAGCAACTCGGTGTGCGCTACACGCGCCTGAGCCTGTCGTCGGCGCAGACCCGCTGGGGCAGCGCCAGTGCGGACGGTGCGATCCGCCTCAACTGGCGACTGATCCATTTCGCGATGCCGAGCCTCGACTATGTGGTCGCGCACGAGCTGGCGCACCTGCGCGAAATGAACCACAGCCCGCGCTTCTGGGACGTGGTTCGCTCGGTCGTACCCGACTACGAGCGCGTGCGCGGCACACTCAAAGACGACGCGCTGCCGGTGTTCGACTGACGTGCTGCTGCGCGCGAGCAAGAGTTCCTTTGCATCCAGGGTGCCTCGTTGTCTGCCCAGTCCCGAGCTGTCGCGTTGACCATGTTCAGCCTGCACCGCTATTCGTTTCGCCAGCTGCTGCTGGTGGCCTTCCTGCTGATTGCCACGCTGCTCAGTGCGGCGTCGCTGCGCGGGCTGTTCACGCTTGAGAGCTTGCTCAGGCAGAGCAGCGAAGGCGCTCGGCAGGCGGTGGCAATGTCCGGCGCGGCGCAGCTGCTGGCCGAGCGCAGCGTCGCGATGGAGCGCGCGGCGCGCCAGTACCTGGTGCTCGACGACCCGGTGCTGCGCCAGCGCTTCGACGACGCGGCGCGCGAGGCCACCGACGTGCTCGGCCAGCTGAGCCGCGTCCCGGCCACCGAAACCTGGCGCACCACGCTGGCGGTCATCCAGGCGCAGTTGCGTGGACCGCTGGCCACGCTGCGCACGCGCGAGCTGACGCTGACCGAAGCCTTCAGCCAGCTCGCGTTGATCAACACCACCTTGGCCGAGCAGGTCCGGCTGGCCACCGAAGCGCGCAACCAGGTGCTGCTGAATGAACTCGAAGCGCGGCGCGCTCAGCTGGGCCAGCAGTTGCTGGGCGCCATTGTCGTCACCATCGCGCTGGCGCTGGGCTTCGGGCTGTGGCTGGCGCGGCCGCTGAAGCGCCTGGAGACGGCCATCATCGGCCTGGGCGAGAACCGGCTCGACCAGCCGATCGACATCCGCGGCCCCACCGACGTGCGCTTGCTCGGCCGGCGGCTTGAATGGCTGCGTTTGCGGCTGGCCGAACTCGACGCCGACAAGGCGCGCTTTCTGCGCCACGTGTCGCACGAACTGAAAACACCGCTGGCCGCGCTGCGCGAAGGCGTGGCCTTGCTGCAAGACGGGGTCACCGGCGTCCTGAGCGACAACCAGCGCGAGGTGGCCCGCATCCTGCGGCACAACACCGACGTGCTGCAACGGCAGATCGAAGACCTGCTGCGCTTCAACGCCGCGGCCTTCGAGGCGCGGCGCCTGGTGCGGCGCAAGACCGAACTGACCGACCTGCTGCGCCGGATCGCGGCCGAGCAACGGCTCCAGTGGCAGGCGCGCAGGCTCCGGCTCACCATGACGGGGCGACCCCTGGTTGCCGAAGTGGACCCCGACAAGTTGTCCGTGGCGCTGGGCAACCTTTTGTCCAATGCCATACGCTTCAGCCCGCCCGGGGCTACCATCCATTTTTCGGTGTCGCGGCTGCCGGGCCGGGCCTGCATCGACATCGCGGACGAAGGCCCCGGCGTCGCTTCAGCCGACCGGGCCCGGGTGTTTGAACCGTTTTACCGTGGCGAGAACCAACCGGCCGATGCGGCGCGCGGCAGCGGCATCGGCTTGTCCATCGTGCACGAATACATCACCGCCCATGGGGGGCAGATCGAGTTGCTGCCCGATGGTCCGGGTGCCCATTTCCACATCGAGCTTCCGCATGCGTCCTAGAGTTCTTGCTTGTCGTCCCACCAGAGTCCGTGCCGCGCTGTCGACGCTCGGCTGCGCCGCGCTGTTGACGGCGTGTGCACCGATGAGCCCGGTGCCCGAAGCGCCGCCGCCCGTGGCGCCACCGCCGGCCCAGGCCGTCGTGGTGCCGGCGCCAGCGCCGCCGCAGCCCGATCCCGCCGATGTCGCGGCGCGCCGCCTGCTGGCCTACCACGAGCAGTTGCGCCAAATGGCGCCGCCCGATGCTGCGCAGGAGGTGACCCGGCTGAACAACCTGCTGTCCGCCAATGGCGCGGCCACGTCCCCGGCGGTGATTCTGGAATT
>DASQOS010000412.1:0-5491 GCA_035644375.1 Rhizobacter sp. | reverse complement strand
CTGGACCTGAGGACCGACCTGGACGGCACGCGCCGCTTCCTCGAAGCCGTGCGCGTCTTTGCGCTGGCCGAGAGCCTGGGCGGCGTCGAAAGCCTGATCGAGCACCCGGCCATCATGACGCACGCCACCCTCCCCGCCGAGACCCGGGCTGCGCTGGGCATCGGCGATGCGCTGG
This sequence comes from Rhizobacter sp., assembly GCA_035644375.1. Classification (GTDB taxonomy): domain Bacteria; phylum Pseudomonadota; class Gammaproteobacteria; order Burkholderiales; family Burkholderiaceae_C; genus Rhizobacter. Next base: position 5,316 of record DASQOS010000412.1, on the reverse strand, counting down.
TGCGGCTGTCGGTGGGCATCGAGGACGTGGACGACCTGCGTGCCGACCTGGCCGGCGCGCTGGCGGCGGTCTGATGGCCGCCGGCCCTCCAAGCGCTTGAACGCCGCCCCTAATTTGAGACAACACGAAACCTTGCTTGGGCGACGGCGCTGTCTGGGGCAGACTTGCACACGGTCTGAATACCTCTCAATCCAAGGATCTCCATGAAACCTCTGCACGCGGGTTTCGCAGCAGCACTCGTTGTGTGCCTGAACACAACGCCGAGCGCCGCCACGGCACAAGAGCTGGCGCCGGCATCGCCGAGAGTCGATGCCATCGACTTGCACATCGCCTGCATGGCCTTGATCCCGCTGCGCAGCCTGCCCGCACCGTTGCTTCGGGCGATGGCCGGCGACGGCGACGCTTTTCCGCGGGTCCAGGAGGGCGTGAACGGCCTGCGCCGGACCTTGCCCAAGCCACAGCCGGGCGCCGACGAAGCCGCGCCAAAAGCCTCTTCCGCCAAGGCAGCCGGCATCTTCGACCCGATGCAGCCGGCCGTCGAGCGCCTTGAGCGCAACGCCAGCGCCCTGGTGGCGCGGCAAACCACGGTGGTCCAGGCGCGTCGGGCGTTGCAGGCGGTGAGCCGGCAATCGGTCGAACTTCTCGATGCGGTCCAGCGGCTGCTGACCGAGCAGACGGTGGCCAGGGCGCGGCCCTATGACGTCGTGGTCACCAGCCAGTTGGCCATGCTGTCGCAGCGCATCGGCAAGAGCGCCAGCGAGTTCCTCACCGACGACGGCTTGAACCCGGACGCCGTGTTCCTGATCGGCAAGGACGTCCAGGTGTTCCAGGCCCTGGCCAGCGCGGCGTTGAACGGTGACGCCAGCCTGGGCCTGAGGCCTCCCAGAAGCCGGGCCACGCGCGAGCGCGCCGCCCAGCTGATGCAGCAGTTCGAGCTGACGCACAAGCTGGTGGACCAGGTGCTTGCCGGTTTGAAAGACCTGGTGGCCGCGCGCGAGGCGCAAAGCCAAATGCTCGCGGACGCGGAGACGCTGGACACCGCCTTGGCGGCGCTCTGCGCCGGGCCCCCGAGCGCATCCGCGCCGGTGCATCGCTGACCCGGCGCAGCGTGGTCGTCGGCCAGGGTCACCGGCGGGTCGTGCTGGTTCGTTGGCCGGGGGCCCAAGGGGCTTGTTTTTGTCTGGCGCGTGGGTGTCCTTGGGCGCTGGGCCGGCGGCCAACCCGGTGGCGGTTTGGTCCTACCATTCGGCATCGCCACCGGGGTTCGTCCATGCCGTCGCCAATTCACTCCAACCGCAGCGCGGTGTCCATCGCGGGCCTGACCAAGACCTACGCCACCGGCCTGCAGGCGCTCAAGCCCATAGCCCTCGAAATCCAGCCCGGAGAAATCTTCGCGCTGCTCGGCCCCAACGGCGCCGGCAAAACCACCTTGATCTCGATCGTCTGCGGCATCGTGACGGCGAGCTCGGGCAGCGTCACGGTGGCCGGGCACGACATCGTTCGCGACTACCGGGTCACGCGCTCGAAGATCGGCCTGGTGCCGCAAGAGCTGTCCACCGATGCGTTCGAGAGCGTGTGGGCCACGGTGAACTTCAGCCGCGGCCTGTTCGGCTACGCCCCCAACCCGGCGCGGATTGAAAAGCTGCTGCGCGACCTGTCGTTGTGGGACAAGCGCCATGCACGCATCATGACGCTGTCGGGCGGCATGAAGCGCCGCGTGATGATCGCCAAGGCCTTGTCGCACGAACCCGAGATCCTGTTTCTCGACGAGCCGACCGCTGGCGTCGACGTGGAGCTGCGCCGCGACATGTGGGCGCTGGTACGCGACTTGCGCACCAGCGGCGTGACCATCATCCTGACCACCCACTACATTGAAGAGGCCGAAGACATGGCAGACCGCATCGGCGTCATCCACAAGGGCGAACTGATTCTTGTCGAAGAGAAGAAGGCATTGATGAAGAAGCTGGGCAAGAAGCAACTGACGGTCGAACTGGAACACCCGATCGACGCGCTGCCGGCCGAGCTGGCCGAATGGAACCTGGTCCTCAAGCCGGGCGGCCACACCTTGCAGCGCGACTTCGACGCCAACGAGACCAGCGCCGGCGTCGCGCCCTTGCTGCGGCGCATGGCCGAACTCGGCATCGGCTTCAAAGACGTCAACACGCAGCAGAGCTCGCTCGAAGACATCTTCGTGAGCCTGGTGCACGAGCGTTCCGGAGACGCGCGATGAGCGGCGCTGCGTTCAACGCCTACGGCACCTGGGCGATCTACCGCTTCGAGATGGCCCGCGCCCTGCGCACCCTGGGGCAGAGCCTGGTGGCACCGGTGATCACGACCTCGCTCTACTTCGTGGTGTTCGGGGCGGCGATCGGCTCGCGCATGTCGCAGGTCAGCGGTGTGTCCTATGGCGCGTTCATCGTGCCCGGGTTGATCATGCTGTCGCTGTTCACGCAAAGCCTGTCGAACGCGTCGTTCGGCATCTACTTTCCGCGTTTCACCGGCACGATCTACGAGCTCTTGTCGGCGCCGGTGTCGTACCTCGAAATGGTGCTCGCCTATGTGGGCGCAGCCGCCACCAAGTCGATCGTGCTCGGGCTGGTGATCCTGGCCACCGCCAGCTTGTTCGTGCCGCTCCGCATCGCGCACCCGCTCTGGATGCTGGTGTTCCTGGTGCTTACGTCGGCCAGCTTCAGCCTGTTCGGTTTCATCATCGGCATCTGGGCCAAGGGCTTCGAGCAGTTGCAGTTCATTCCGATGCTGATCGTCACGCCGCTGACCTTCCTCGGCGGCGCGTTCTATTCGATCGACATGCTGCCGCCGCTGTGGCGCAGCGTGACGCTGTTCAACCCGGTGGTCTACCTGATCGACGGGTTTCGCTGGAGCTTCTTCGACACCGCCGACGTCGGCGTGGGCTGGAGCCTGGGCATGACGCTCGGGTTCCTGGTGGTTTGCGTGGCGGTCGTCGGCTGGATCTTTCGCACCGGGTACCGGCTGAAGAATTGAGGGGCGGGCGACCGCCTCGGTATCGGGGTTGGGTCGGCGTTTCGCAAGTTTCGCGTATTTCGAGTGAGATATACTGCCCTCATGTCTGCCAAAGCCGCACCAGCCAACACGACTCGCGTTGCTGCATCTGCAATGGCGAAGCCTCGCCTGACTCGCCCGCCGAAGGCGGATGCCACGCCAGAACGCGCCCCTTTCGCCGTACAAGTGACCCTTGACGTGCAGCCTCTGATGGAGATCGTCTCGCGGCACGTCTCGCTGTCGCGCAGTGCGCGTGCTGGACTGCGAAAAGATTTCTTGCTTGCGCTGGGCCATCCGCCGCAGGTCACCACAATCGCCGAGCCCGGTGCGCCCGCCCTGGAGGTGCTGTCCACTGAAGAGGCTGCGCAGCTCGTGGGTGTGTCGCGCCCCTACCTGGTCAAGCAAATCGAGCTCGGCCGTATCCCGCTGCATCAGAAGGTCGGCAACCAGCGACGGCTGTTGAAACGCGACGTCCTGGCCTGGCAGATCCGAGAAAGGCGCAGTCAAGCGGCCGCGTTCACGAAGCTGGCTGGCGAACTCGACACGGAACTCTTCGGAAGCTGACCTGTGGCGCTCCCACCGGCCGTGGTGGCTGACGCCGATGTCTTGTTCGGCGCGGCCACACGCGGCCTGCTGATTCAACTCGACTACGCCGGCTTGCTGCATCTTCACTGGAGCCCGCTGATCCTCGACGAGATGAGCCGCGCCTTGGTCAAGTCCAAGCGCAAGGTCGGCCGCGCAGCCGCCAAGGCGCATGAGGCATTGATGGACCGTTCCCTTCCAAATGCCACGGTCGATGTCGCCACGGTGCAGGCGCAATACGAGGCCGTCTCGGCCGCTGTGCGGTCGGCGAAGGACACCCATGTGGCGGCCTGTGCGTACGCTCTTCTTGCGATCAGGGCTTATCCCGGCCGGGAGGCCATCAACCTGGTGAGCAAGAACACGAAGGACTTCAAGATCCGGCAGCTTGAGCAACTGGGCGTTCGGCTTCAAAAGCCGGACCTGTTTTTGTCGAGGATGTTCGAAGAGAACCCCGCTGGCATCGCCGGAGCTTTCTCGGCATTTCGTGCGAGCCTCAGGTCCGATCCTGAGCCTGAGCGCCTGCTGGACAAACTCGCCGCGGACGGTCAGCCGAACTTCGCTGCTGCCATGCTGACTGCAAAAAGGGTCGGCATCATTGCGCTTTAGTCGAAGGAAACGCAGGGTCGTTCCCAAGTTTCCTGTGCTCCCCTTGGGGCCACATTCACATCTAGTCCTTGCGGCGAAATGCAAACAGCGCCGCCACCAGCGTGAACGCGACGACGATCAGCACCATCACCAGAAAGCCGTGGCGGCTGTCCGCCAAAGGAATGCCGCCGACATTCATGCCGAAGAAGCCGGTCATGATGTTGATCGGCAGGGCCAGCACGGTCACCATGGTCAGCGTGAACAGGCTGCGGTTGGTCTGTTCGCTGACCTGGGCGGCAATTTCTTCCTGCAGCAGCTTGATGCGTTCTTGCAGGGCCGCCAGATCGCGGATGACCAGCGAAAACTCTTCGGTCGATTGCCTGAGTTCTTCGAGGTCGTGAGACGCAACCCATCGCGGAGGCTGCCGCAGCAACCTGAACAGCGCCGCGGGTTCGGGCGCCAACAGGCGCTGCAGCCGGACCAGCACGCGCCGCAGTTTGCCCAGGTCGGTGCGCTGGTGGATCAAACGTCCGTGCAGCAGGCTGTCTTCGATGCCGTCGACCTTCAGTGTGGCCTCGCGCACGATGCGCACCAGCACATCGCCCTGGTCGTTCATCAGGTGGTTCAGCAACGCGACGGTTGAATCGAAGCGTCCACCGTGCTTGACCGACTCGCGCAGGCGGTCGATCGAGCGCAACGGGTGGGCGCGTGCGCTGACTGCCACCTGTTCGCTCACGCTCATCCACAGCGTGGCGATCTCTGACGGATCGAACGAGAACTCGTAAGCCACGTCGTTGACGACGGCAATCAGGTTGTCGCCGGCGTCTTCGATGCGGGTCGAACGCGAACCCTCGCGCAGCGCCTCGAAGAATTCCGGCTCCAGCGACAGGTGGTCCTGCATCCAGGTCTGCGCCGAGGCGTCTGTCAGGTCGAAGTGCAGCCAGATGAAATCGGAACTGTCGGACGGCTTGGTCTGGAGCCAGTGGATGGCTTCATCCAGGCTGAGCGGCAGCCCGTTGGCGCCGGGGCTGAAAAGAAAGCCGCAGATGAGACCGTGCTTGTGCGCGCCGTACGGAGTGGCCATGGGTCAACCTCTTTCTACTGTCAATGGCGTCATGGGGCGTTTGG
>DASQOS010000411.1:0-3024 GCA_035644375.1 Rhizobacter sp. | reverse complement strand
GAAATCGAATTCATCGTGCAGTTGCTGCTGGTGGTGCGCGGCGGGCAGTTTCCCGAGATCCGCACCCGATCCACGCTGACGGCACTGGAGCGGCTGGTGGCCGGCGGCCTGATGAAGGCGGAAAGCGCCCAGCGCCTGGCGGAGGCCTACACGTTCTTGCGCCGCGTCGAGCACCGGATTCAGTTTCTCGACGACCAGCAGACCCACCTGCTGCCCACCGGCGATGTCGACCTGACCTGGATCGCGCGCAGCATGGGCTTCAACGGCAGCGCCGCGGCCTGCCAGCTCCTCAGCCACCTCGGCGAAACACGCGAGTTTGTCGCCATGGAATTCGATGCGCTGCTGCATGAAGGCCAAGCGCCCGCCGCGTCCGGCAAGGCCACGGATTGCCGCAGCTGCCGCCCGGCGCCGGTTGCAGTGGACTGCGAAGAGTTTTTTGAGCGCCTGCCGGCGCCGCTCGCGGCCCGGGTGCGGCCTTGGACCGACAACCCGCGCATCCAGGTACTGCGCGACGACAGCAAGCTGCGGCTGGCGCGGCTGGTGACGCGCGCTGCCCAGGCGGTGTCCGACGGCCACTGCACGATGGAAGCCGCCACACGTTTCATCGACTGGCTGGAACCGCTGCTGCGGCGAGAAAGCTACCTGGCGCTGCTGGTCGAGCGCCCTGAAGTTCAACACCGCCTGTTGCGGCTGTTGGGCCTGGCGCGCTGGCCGGCACAGTTTCTGATGCGGCATCCCGGTGTCATCGACGAACTGGCCGACGAGCGTTTGCTGCACGGCCGCTTCGAGCGCGACGTGTTCATCGCCGAGCTCGAAGCACGCCACGCCGCATGGGACCGCTTCGGCCAGGCCGACGAGGAATCCTTGCTCGACACGCTGCGGCGTGCGCACCACGCCGAGGTGTTCCGCACGCTGGTGCGCGATGTCGAGGGCCACATCACCGTGGAACAGGTGGCCGACGACCTGTCGGCATTGGCCGATGCCACACTGCAATGCACGCTGCGCTGGGCCTGGAGCCACCTCAAGCAGCGCCACCGGGACGCACCGCGCTTTGCGGTGATCGCGTACGGCAAGCTGGGCGGCAAGGAACTCGGCTACGGCAGCGACCTCGACGTGGTGTTTCTGTTCGACGACTCGGACGAAGCCGATCCGGACAAGGCGGCCGAGGTCTACACCGGTTTCGTTCGCAAGCTGATCAACTGGCTGACCTCGCGCACCGCGGCCGGCGAGCTGTTCGACATCGACACCGCACTGCGCCCGAATGGCAATTCCGGCCTGCTCGTCACGTCGCTGAACTCGTACGAGAAATACCAAAAGGGCCGCGGCGGAAACACCGCGTGGACCTGGGAACACCAGGCCATCACGCGGGCGCGCTTTTGCGCCGGAGATGAAACCTTGGCGCCGCGCTTCGAGGCAGTCCGGCGTGCCGTGATCGGCGCACCGCGCGACCTGCAAGCCCTGAAGCGCGAAGTGCAAACCATGCGCGAACGCGTGCGCACCGCGCACCCGGTCAAGGCCGGCCTGTTCGACGTCAAGCACAGCCATGGCGGCATGATGGACGCCGAATTTGCCGTGCAACTGCTGGTGCTGGCGCACGCTGCGGTGCACCCGGAGCTGCTGGACAACGTGGGCAACATCGCGCTGCTGCAACGCGCCGAAGCCTGTGGCCTGTTGCCGCACGGCGTGGGCAGCGCCGCCGCCGACGCGTACCGCGAGTTGCGTCGTGCGCAACACCGCGCACGTCTGGACGAGCGCCCGACGCAGGTCGATCCTGCCTCGATGGCAGACCCGCAAAACGCCGTGCAGGCCTTGTGGAACGCGGTGTTCGCCTCTTGATACAGGCCTGGCTGCGCCGGCCCGGCCTGGCGTGGTGCTGGCTCGCTGCATTGATGTTCATCGGCGCGGTGCTCGCCATGCCGCTGAATCGCAACGCCATCGATTGGCAACCCTCGCTGGCCCTGTCTCAACCCTGGCGCTGGTGGACCGCCTTGTTCGTTCACTACAGCCCGGCCCACCTGGTCGCCAACCTCGGCGCGGTGCTGCTGGTCGCGGCCTACGGCGGGTCGGCCCAGGTGCCGCTGCGCAGCACGCTGGCCTGGGCTTTGGCATGGCCATTGACGCACCTGGCCTTGTGCCTGCAACCCGACCTGCAGCACTACGGCGGGCTCTCAGGGGTCATGCACAGCGGCGTGGCGGTGGCCTGTGTGCACCTGATGCTCGCGGGAACGCGTGCTCAAAAGTTCGTGGGCGCCGCGGTGCTGACCGGCATGCTGGCCAAGGTCGTCAGCGAGTCGCCATGGGCCGGGCCATTGCAATACAACTCCGGCTGGGACATCGCGGTGGCGCCGGTCGCCCACGCCACCGGCTCGGTCGCGGGCGCGCTGTGCTCGGCAGGTGCCGAATGCGGGTGGCGCTGGCAGGAGCGCCGCGCTCAGGCGCGAATGCGTTTGACCAGCGCGGTGGTCGAATAACCGTCGATAAAAGCGATGGCGCGCGCCTCGCCGCCCCAGCTGCGCACCCAGCGGGTTTCTTCCAGCGTCTCGATGTCGTAGTCACCGCCCTTCACGTACAGCTGCGGGCGCACGAGTTTGAGCAACTCCACCGGCGTGGCTTCATCGAACCAGGTGACCAGGCTGACGCTTTCCAGGGCCGCCAGCACGCAGGCGCGATCGGTTTCGCGGTTCAGCGGCCGGTCCGGCCCCTTGTTCAGCAGCCGCGCCGACGCGTCGCTGTTGAGTCCGATCACCAGGCTGGCGCCGAGCGCGCGCGCTTCGGCGAGATAGCTGACGTGGCCGCGGTGAAGAATGTCGAACACGCCGTTGGTGAAGACCACCGGCTGCGGCAGGCGGCGCAGACCTTGCGCGAGCTGCTCGCGAAGGCAGAGCTTGTCCAAGAAAGAGGCCATGCGCGATTGTCGCCTGCAGCCGGCCGCAGGCCCGGTCCCAGCGCTCAGGCGAGCCGCACGCCGGCTTGCGGCTCCGCGGCGTTCTTGGCCGCGGTCGCCACCGCCAACATCATTTCCTT
>DASQOS010000410.1:0-5249 GCA_035644375.1 Rhizobacter sp. | reverse complement strand
GTCAGAGGGTAGAGCGCAAACCGGCGCTCGTCGTTGCGCACCGAAAGGAACAGTGCCACGTCCGGATCACGATCGATCAACTCGCGCAGCTCGGCGTAGAACTTCCCGATTTCCGAAACGCCCATCTGGTGGCGAACCAGCGCACGCGTGAGCTTGTCAAGTTCCCACAACGAACGTTCCCAACGATCGAAAAGTGAGCGCCGGGGTGCAAGCGCTTTTCCGTTGGCTGCCGCCAGGGCTGCACGCGCCTCCTCGACGGCCGCAGGCTCCGCCCAGGCGCCTCGCTCGGCCAGGCTTTCGAACTGTGCTTCATCGACCAACAGCTGGCCTTTGTTCAGCAACAGGCGCTCGAAGGAGTCAAGCACCCGAAAGGGCAAAGGAAAGCCGACGAGTATCAGGTCACGCACCTTCTGAAGCGGAATTCTGTCCGTCATCGCGGCCTCCCATGGCAGCTGAAATTTCACGCGCAGACCGTGCGAAACCCTCGGCAGATCCTGTGCCCCGCGACTCGGCCAGTGCAGCTCCGTTTCAGCACCGGCCGGCCGGAACCGCAGTTCTCGAAGCGTCACGCGATCGGTCTTGGCACTTTGATCTTACGTCCGGGATCTCGACCCTGGGCAGGCAAAAGACAAGACCCCCATGGCCGACATGCGCGCCCGCCGTGCAACCCGCACCAGGACAGGCGACGCCCCGCCCATCACGCCCCGGCTTGGCGCACAACACCCTGCCTGGCGATGCGCAACTTTGGCATGCCCCTTGCTCATCGTGGTGTGCAGGTCGAGCGATTCCGTTTGTCAGTGACATGCGCAATCCTCTGACGCAGGGGAACTAGGGTTCCGATCGGCAGGTGAAAGCCCCCGGTGGCTGGTCCAAGAGTTCCCCGGCCGCGATGGCCCATGCATCGAGGCTCCACGGAGGGATAAAAGCCCGGGAGAGCGACGAGTGATCGTCTCTTCCTGCGCCGTCCCTCACAAAACCGGAGCCCTCTATGCCATCGCCTCAGTCCCTTGACACCCCCGTCACGCCTCTTTGCACCCGCGCATCAGTTTCGCCGCTGCGCCGCCTGGTTTCGTCAATCGCCAAGCCGGTGCTGGCCGGTCTCGCGCTGTCGTTCGCGGCGGCCGCTGCGGTCGCCGCGCCGGCCACGATGAAGATCGGCACGGTGATCTGGATCGGCTACGGCCCGTTCTACGTCGCCGATGCGCTGGACCTGTACAAGAAGTACAAGCTCAAGGTGTCGCTGCAGGTCTTCACCGACCCGGCGCTGATTCCCCCGGCCCTGGCCAGCGGCGCCATCGACGGCGCGATGCTGACCTATGACCAGGTGATCGGCCAGGTGGCCGCAGGCCAGATGCAAAAGGTCGTGATGCCGATCGACTACTCGAACGGCGGCGACGCGGTCGTCGCGACCAAGAGCATCACCAAGGTGTCGGAGTTCAAGGGCAAGAAGATCGGCTTCAACCCGCTCTCGCCATCGGACTTCCTGCTGTCGTATGCGCTCAAGACCAATGGCCTGACCGACAAGGACATCACGCCGATCAACATGACGCCCGAAGCGGTGCCTGCCGCCATGGCCTCGGGCCAGATGCCCATCGGCGTGACCTATGAGCCCAGCCTGTCGCAGATCGTCAGCCAGGACGGCGGCAAGAAGTTCCACGTCGTGTACTCGTCGAAGAACGCACCCGGCCTGATCGCCGACGTGCTGGTGTTCGACGACAAGGGCATCAAGGCGCGGCCTGCCGACATCAGCGGCGTCATCAAGGCCTACATCGATGGCCTGGCTTACATGAAGGCCAAACCCGATGAAGCCGCCAAGATCATCGGCAAGTTCATGGGCGTGTCGGCCAAAGAGGTCAAGGAGCAGATGACCGGCGTGTACAACATCCCGGTCGCCGAAATGCCCAAAGCCTTCGTGAAGTCCAAGCAGACGACCTCGTACTACGCCAGCGGCGAAGTCATCAGCGAGATCCTGAAGGCCAAGGGCCAGATCACGACGGTGCCGACCACCGAATCGACCATGGATGCTTCGTTCGTCACCGGCCTGAAGAAGTAAGCTGTTCTGCCGGCGGGCGCCGCGGAGGCGTTCGCCGGCTTTTCCATCCGCTGAGATTTCCATGCGGCTCGCTCAGACCTTCCGCTATCCCGACGGCGCGGCGCCCAACAGCGCCGCGTTGGCGTTCACGCTGCTCGGCTGGCCGCTCGGCCTCGCGCTGCTGACGCTGTCGTCGTGGGCGCTCAATGCACTCGGCGTCGCGCTGGTGGTGCTGACGCTGGTGTGGTCGGCGTATTTCATTCACGAGTTCGCGCACCTCGCGATCTTTCGCGACCCCAAGACCAACGCGCGTTGGGGCACGCTGATGACGTGGATCAACGGCAGCTGCTTTGCGCCGTTTGCCGACCTGCGCCGCAAGCACATGCGCCACCACGTCGAGCGCGCCGACGTCATGACCTTCGATTCGCGCGGCTTCCTGCTGCGCTCGCCGGCGTGGTTTCGAAACACCGTGCTGGCGCTCGAATGGGCCTACGTTCCGGCGGTCGAATTCATGATGCGTGCCTTCGTGATCCTGTTGCCCTTCATCGACCCGCGCAAGCGCGGCCGCAAGCTGCGTGTCGCCGGCATCGCAGCCGTGCGCCTGTTGGCTTGCGCCGCGCTGGCCTGGTTCTCGGTCAAGGCGCTGGTGCTGTACTTCGTCGCCTACATGGTGTTCATCACGGTGCTGCGGTTTGCCGATTGTTTCCAGCACACCTACGACGCCTACCCGATCCTCGACGACCAGCCCATCCCCGACGACAAGCTTCGCGATGCCGTCTACGAGCAGAGCAACACCTACAGCAATGTCGTCGGTGTCGACCGCTTCTGGCTCAACCTGCTGTGGCTGAACTTCGGTTACCACAACGCCCACCACGAGCGGCCGACGCTGCCGTGGTACCGGCTGCCGGCGTTTCACCGCGAGCTGTACGGCGCCGATCATGAGCAGGTGATTCCGGTGCACACGCTGCTGAAGAGCTTTCACGTCAACCGCGTCAAGCGCGTGATCTCCGACGACTACGGCGCGGTGCAGCCGCAGGGCACGCCGGGTCGCGCCGACGGGTTCTTGGGTGCGGTCGGCGTGTCGTTCCTGACGGCGGTCTGACTTTGCGGCCGGCTCTGTTGCGCCCGAACTGCGTATTCGAAGGCATCGACCTTGAGGTCGGGTGATGGCCTCGAACCTGAACCTGCAGCCCGCGGCGACAGCGCTGATCGTCATCGACATGCAGCGCGACTTCTGTGCGCCCGGCGGCTATGCGGAGCGCGCCGGCCTGGATGTGGCGCGGCTGGCTGCACCGATTGCCGCGATCGGCCGCTTGCTGCAGGCCGCACGCCGCGCCGGTCTGCTGGTGGTGCACACACGCGAAGGGCACCGTGCCGACCTGACCGATTGCCCGCCCGAGAAGCTGCAGCGCAGCGTGGCCGCGGGCGCGCCCATCGGTTCGCCTGGGCCCATGGGGCGCCTGCTGGTGCGCGGTGAACGTGGCCATGATTTCATCGACGCCTTGCAACCGGCGGCCGGCGAACCGGTGGTCGACAAGCCCGGCTACGGCGCTTTTCACCAGACCGATCTCGCACAGATCCTGGCTGGCCGCGGCATCACGACGCTGCTGCTGTGCGGCGTGACCACCGAGGTGTGCGTGCATTCGACGCTGCGTGAAGCGATCGACCGCGGCTTTCGTTGTTTCACCGTCGGCGATGCCTGTGCCGCCAGCGACCCCGCGCTGCACCAAGCCGCGCTGGCGATGATCGGTGTCGAAGGCGGCATCTTCGGCCGCGTGGTGAACGCGGCCGACGTGGCCACGACGCTCATGCCGGAGTTGAACTCGCGATGAGCCAGGTGCGCAAACTGTGGCCGCTGCTCACGGCGACCCACCGCTACGACAAGACGATCTCGACCTACCAGCGCGGGCGCGGCCAGACGATCGAGGCGCCGATCCTCGCCTACCTGATCGAAACCGCCAACGGCCGCATCCTCTACGACGTCGGCTGCGACCACGCCAAGATCGCCGATGCCGCGCTGCGCGAGCACTGGTACGACCCGGCGGTGTTCGACTTCGGCGCGCCCGAGATGCAAGAAGACCAGCGCCTGCCGCAGCACCTGTCGCGGCTCGGGCTCACGCCGGCAGACGTGGACGTGATCTTCGTCGGCCACCTGCATTTCGACCATGCCGGCGGCTTGAAAGAACTGCGCCGCTGCGGCTGTGGTGCCGAGATCCACCTGCAGCAGGAGGAGTGGGACGCGGCAGCGACCGGAGACGACGTGGCGGTGTTCGCCGACGATCTCGTTGACGACGCGGGCGCGCCACTGCAGTTTCGTCTGCAGCGCGGTGAATACGACGTGGTGCCGGGGGTGCGAGCGATCGCCTCGCCAGGCCATACCGCGGGCCACATGTCGATGTGGATCGAGATGCCCAAGGGGCCGCCGGTGCTGTTGTGCGGCGACGCGGCCGACCTGCAGGAAAACCTCGACGACGAGATCGCGCCCGGCACGCTGTGGCAAGGCCGTGAGCAGCAGGCCATCGACAGCATCCGCAAACTGAAGGCGCTGGCCGGCGAGACCGGCGCGCGCCTTTGGCCCAACCACGACATGGCGTTCTATCGCGCCTTGCCGGCATTTCCCGACGCCATCGAATGAAAGACTTGATGTTCCCCCCAGTACCGCCACGCTACTGCGGCGTGTGGACGCGCCGGCTGCTGAAGACGCCCGACCTGCACGACGAACTGACCGTCGTGCACTGGATGCAGACGCCGCGCTGGCATGCCGACGTGCGTGTGCCGCCCGCAGCGCGAACGACCGATGCGACGCTCGATCAGCTGGCCTTGCAGCAAGGGTTTTTCGGCGTGACCAGCGTCGACCGGCAAAACGGTGCAGAGACCTGCACCTGGCACCGGCGGGTCGATTTCCATCGACCCGGTCCCGATCCGGACATCGGCCACATCGTGTTCGAAACCCCGGACCGGCTGATCGAAACCGGCATCCACCGCGAGTACCACGAAGTCTGGGAACGCCTGCCCGGCTCGACCGGCAGGTTCGTGGCACTCGAAGCCACGCCGGTCGCCGGCCGCGCCGCGCGCAGCTTCTTTCTGGTGGCCGGCCGGTATGCGATGCGGGTGCATGCGCGAACCGCGGAGTGGCCGGCGGGAACCGTGCCGCTCGCCGAGCTCGTGCGCAGCCGGGCCGAAGGTTGGCAAGCTTTGCTGGACTTCGAGATTTCTT
>DASQOS010000409.1:0-3478 GCA_035644375.1 Rhizobacter sp. | reverse complement strand
AAAGTTCGCGGCGGATGGCCTGGGCTGTCAGCCTTCGCAAGCGCGTTCCAACCTGATCGACACCTTGACGCCGTTGGCTGTGGGCAGCGAATAGAGCTGAATGCGTTCGGGGTGCTGAGCAGGCCATTTCTGGGTGATGGCGAAGCGGGAGAGATCGCTCACGGGCGCTTTCAGGGGAATCGACGCGGGCGCCGTTCTCGGACGCAGTCCGGGTCTGTGCCGGCGCCCGCCTCAAGACCTCACACCAGCTTGGCAATCAGCATCGCCAGCAGGCTCAGCAGCAGCGTGCTGGCCAGCGGAATGAACCACTCGCGACCGAACAGCCGAAAGCGCAGGTCGCCGGGCAAGCGGCCGAAGCCGAACTTCTCCAGCCACTGGCTCAAGCCGCTGAAGATCAGCAGCACCAGCAACACCACCAGCAGCCAGCGGATCACAGCGTGTGCGTCCGGTCGCCGTGCTCGAAGCCCAGCGGTGCCGCAGTGAACGCGGGGTCGCAGCCGCGGGCGAAAGCGATCACCTTGAACAATTCGCCCATCTCGTGCTCGGTCATCAGTTTTTGCGCGTGCGCGAGGCTGCGAAAGTCGGCGTGTTGCAGCTTTTCCACCAGCCCGCAGTTGATCAGAAAGTGCGCCTGCGTGGTGTAGCCCAGCACCTCCAGGCCGGCGTTCTGGGCGGCCAGCGCGATGCCGGTGAAGTTGATGTGCGAGGTGATGTCCTTCAGCCCCAGCTGCACCAGCGGGTCGGCGTCGGCCTGGTGCGCCTGGTGGCACATCAAGGTGCCGCCGATGCGCTGCGGGTGGTAGTACTCGGCCTCGGGGAAGCCATAGTCGATGAAGAAGGCGGCGCCGCGCTGCAGCCGGTCGGCCAGCGTGGCGATGAAGGCTTCGGCCTGCGCGTGGATTTCGGTCACGCTGCCCGGCACGAACGGGCCGTCGACCGGCGGCCGCAGCTCGGTCGGGCGGTCGGCCCAGGCGAAGTCCTGGCCCGCTGCCACCACGCCACGCTCCTGCCAGTCGCGACCGTCGAAGTGCAGCAGCTGCACCGGCATCGCGTCCAGCACTTCGTTGCCGACGACCACGCCGTGCAGCGCATCGGGCAGCGTGGCGCTCCACCGCACCGTGTCGCCGAAGCGGGCCAGCCGCATCTGTTGACGGTCGATCAAGCTGCCCGACAAATCGACGATGGTGTAGCGCTGCAGCGTGATGCCTTGCTCGGCCAGCCCCTCGATGAGCTGCTCGGCCAGCGCCCCGGAGCCGGCGCCGAACTCCCAGACCTCGCGGCTGGCGCAGGCCTGCAGCGCCTGCGCCACCTGGCGCGCCACGGCGCGGCCGAACAGCGGCGACAGCTCCGGCGCGGTGACGAAATCGCTGCCCGACTGCGGCAGCAGGCCGAACTTGCGGCTGCCGTTGGCGTAATAGCCCAGGCCGGGCGCGTACAACACCATCGCCATGAAGCGATCGAACGGCAGCCAGCCGCCCTGGCGCACGATGGCCTGGCGAATCAGCGAAGAAAGCGCCGCCGATACACTGCTGGACTCGTTGGATTGCATGCGCGTCATTGTAGAAACCATGTCCACCCGCCCCGTGGTTCTTGTCACCGGCGCGGCCCGTCGCCTGGGCCGCGAGATCGCGCTCGACCTGGCGGCGCATGGTTTCGACGTGGCACTGCACTACCGAAAATCGCACGAAGACGCGCTGGCAACACTGGCCGATGTGCAGGCTGCAGGCGCCAACGCGGCGGCGTTCGCGGCCGACCTGAGCGACGAGGCCGCGTGCCGCAGCCTGGTGCCCGCGGTGCTGGCGCAGTTCTCGCGGCTGGATGCGGTGGTCAACAGCGCATCGACCTTCCAGTACGACGACGTGGCGAGCTTCAGCCTCGCGGCGATGGACACGCACTGGCGCGCCAACACCGCGCCGGCCGTGCTGCTCGCGCAAGCGCTGCACAGGCACCTGCAGGGCAGCGAGCGCAGCGGCTGCGTCGTCAACCTGATCGACCAGAAGGTGTGGAACCTGAACCCCGACTATTTCTCGTACACGCTGTCCAAGGCGGCATTGCAGGCTGCGACGCTGATGCTGGCCCAGGCGCTGGCGCCTCGGGTTCGTGTGTGCGGCGTGGCCCCCGGCGTGACGCTGCCCTCCGGCACGATGAGCGCCGATGAATTCGCCAAGGCCCACACACTGACACCGCTGCAGCGCTCGTCCACGCCGGCCGACATTGCGCGCGCGGTGCGCTTTTTGATCGAGTCGCCGGCCATCACCGGCAGCACGCTGCTGGTCGATGGCGGGCAGCATTTGCAGGCGCAAAACCGCGACGTGATGTTCATAGCCAATCCCACCCAGAAAGCCTGACATGAACAGCCTGCTCGGCCACCCCGAACTGCGCGACTGCCGGCGCCTGTTTCTGCGCAACTACGAGGTCTGGATCAACATCGGCGTGCACGACTACGAAAAGCGCGGTGAGCAGCGTGTGCTGATCAACGTCGACCTGTACGTGCCGCTGGCCTTGTCGACGCCCAAGGACGACGACCTGGACGAAGTGGTGGACTACGACTTCATGCGCCGCACCATCGGCGCGCGCATCAAGGGCGGCCACATCCATTTGCAGGAGACGCTGTGCGACGAGGTGTTGACGCTGATGCTGGCGCACCCGCGCGTCAAGGCGGCCAAGGTGTCGACCGAGAAGCCCGACGTGTACCCCGATTGCGAGGCGGTGGGCTGTGAAGTGTTTGGTATCAAATGACAGCCCCTCGTTCGATGGGTACATCGACCGGTCCCCCTAGGGAACGCGGGCCGGCTTGGGAGCGGCCCGGCGCTCGGCCCGCCAAAGTTTATAGAAATTGCTTGAAGGAGATGTGAGATGGGTGCGGTGCAAGACCATGACGCGCTGGCCAAGGCCGCGCTCGAGACCAACAAGCTGTCCAAGCGTCTGCACCGCCAGGTGGGCCATGCGATCGCCGACTTCAACATGATCGAGGACGGCGACAAGGTGATGGTCTGCGTGTCGGGCGGCAAGGACAGTTATGCGCTGCTCGACATCTTGATCCACCTGAAGCAGCGTGCGCCGATCAAGTTCGACCTCGTCGCCGTCAACCTGGACCAGAAGCAGCCGGGCTTTCCGGCGCATGTGCTGCCCGAGTACCTCAGCGGCCGCGGCGTGCCGTTTCACATCGAGAACCAGGACACTTATTCCATCGTCAAGCGGCTGATACCGGAAGGCAAGACGATGTGCAGCCTGTGCTCGCGTTTGCGCCGCGGCGCGCTGTACCGCGTGGCCGGCGAACTCGGCGCCACCAAGATCGCGCTGGGCCACCACCGCGACGACATGCTGCAGACCTTGTTCATGAACATGTTCTTCGGCAGCCGCATGAAGGGCATGCCGCCCAAGCTGGTGAGCGACGACGGCAAGAACATCGTCATCCGGCCGCTGGCCTACGTGGCCGAGACCGACCTGGAGCGCTGGGCCGAACACCGCCAGTTCC
>DASQOS010000408.1:0-3224 GCA_035644375.1 Rhizobacter sp. | reverse complement strand
CATGATTCCCACGCCGCCGACAAGCAGCGAAATACCGACCACGCCCGCCACGACGAGTGTCACGGTGGTCGTGATCTCCTTCACGGATTTTTTCAGCGCGTCCGATGATTCGACGAGAAAGTCGTTCGACTGCCCGGGCTTGAGGCCGTGCAACTCGCGCACCAGCGCGGTCACACGGTCCTTGAGCATCGGGGCCTGATCGAGGTCGGCAACGGTGAAGCTGATCGACAGGTCGGGTTCGTCGATGACACCGCTTACGGCCAACGCTGTCTGATAGGGCATCAGTAGATAGTTGTCCTGACTCTGGCCGAACATCTCGCCACGTGGCTCCATCACTCCGATCACCTTGAACCATTCGCCGTTGACCTGGATGTGCTGCCCGGTGGCGTCGGGCGGTAGCTTGAGGTCGCGCCGCAAGCGGTCGCCGAGCACCACCACGCGGCGCCGTGTCACGTCGTCAGCATCGCTCAGAAAGCGACCGTACCGGGGATAGGTCTGCTGCACGTCCTGGTAGCGGGTGGTCGTGCCGAGCATGAGTCCGGTGGCAACGTTGGAGCCGTTGCGCACATCGGTGCTCATACGTCCTCCGGCCACGACGGTGGGCGTGAGGTGCCGAATGCCTTGGATGCGGTGTCTCAGCTGGTCCAGGTCGGACAACTTGAGCCGGTTCATCTTGCCGCGAAGTTCGTTTTCCGGCGGCGTGTCGGCCCGCAAGGTGAAGGTGTTGCCTCCCAAGCCCTCGAACTGCTGGCTGATGGACTGCGAGAGCCCCTGCACCAGCGCGATGACTGCAATCACCGAGGCCACGCCGATGATGATGCCGAGTATCGTGAGAAAGCTGCGAAGGCGGTGCGCTAAGATACTCGCGATCGCCGAACGCAGGCACTCCTGCACCGCGTACAGGTTGGTGCCAAAACGGCTGCTCATGGGCTCGGTCAAGGCTTGCGAGGCATCTGCGATGTGGGCTTGAATCATGGCGCCACCATCAAAGCGGGCGCCGGTGTCTGCAGTCGGTCTTCGGCAATGCGGCCGTCGTGCAGGCGCACGAAACGCCGGCACTGCGCTGCGATGTCTGCCTCATGGGTGACGATGATCAGCGTCAGACCTTCGTCATGCAATTCGGCCAGCAAGGCCATGATCTCGCCCGCGGTTTTACTATCGAGATTCCCGGTCGGCTCGTCCGCCAGCAGCAGTTGTGGCCGGCCCACCAATGCGCGTGCGATGGCCACGCGCTGGCGCTGTCCGCCCGAGAGCTCGTTGGGCTTGTGGTTGAGCCGGTGCTCCAGCCCCACCCGCCGCAAAGCGTCGCAAGCGGCTTGCTCACGCAGTTCTGGAGCGATGCCGCGGTAGATCAGTGGCTGCGCAACGTTGGCCCAGGCTGTGGCGCGGGGCAGCAGATGGAAGTTCTGGAAGATGAAACCGATCTTGCGGTTTCTGACCCGTGCCAGCTGCGCCTCGGTTAGTCCGGCGATGGTTTCACCGTCGAGCGAATAGGTACCGGTGGTGGGTGTGTCCAGACAGCCGAGCATATTCATCAGCGTCGATTTGCCGGAGCCCGATGCACCCGTCAACGCGACGAACTCGCCACGTGCCACGACTAGGTCTATGGCATGCAGTACAGCAAACCCGTTGTCGCCCAGGTAGTAGGTCTTGCCAATGCCGCGCAGTTCGATCACGGGCCGTCAGATGTCAGAGTGGATTGGAGGCAGCGCTGGCCGCCAAGGCCGGCGTCGCAATCTTGGGCTTCACCGGCTCGCCGTCCTGCAGGAAGCGTAGCGTTCTCGGCGGACCAACAATCACCGTTTCGTCCCTTTTCAGACCGCTCAGTACCTCGATGTACTGGTCATCGGCTATGCCCGTTTCCACCTCGCGGCGGACCGCTTCGCCTTGCTGCACTACGAAGACGCTGGCCTTGGTTTTGTCGGTCATGCGAACCGCATCTTCATACTCCACCGCCTGCACCGGCACGCCCAGGTGGTTGGCGCCGTCGGACTTGGCGGTGGCGATCTCAGCCCGGCAGCTCATACCTGGGTGGAAGGCCACATCGTTGGGGTCGAGCCGAATCTTCACCGGGTAGTTGCGAGCCTGCCCCGGGTTCTGTCGTGGCGTCACGGCTACCTGCTCGACCTTGCCGTGCAGCGATTTGTCGGGAAATGCCGCCGGGACAATTTTTGCCTGCTGCCCGATCGCGATGCGTGCGATGTCGGTTTCGTCGACGTTGATCTCGGCATACATACTCTTGGTGTCGCTGATCACCATCAGGTTGGAGCCGGCGATGCTCACTGCGCTTGGTACCGCCGTTTCTCCCGCCTTGATGGTGACGGACGTGACCTTCCCGTCGATCGGCGCGCGGATTTCCGTTTTCGCGAGTCGCTGCTGCGACTGCTTGACCTGAGCTTCGACCTGCTTGACGCCCTCGCGGCTGGTGCGCAATTCAACTTCGGCGATGTTTTTCTGGGTCACCAGCTCGTCGTACTTGGTCGCTTCGATCAAGCCTTGCTCGCGCAGCACCTTGTAGCGGCGCACCCTTATGGACATGGAATCGCGGTTGACCCGCTGGCGCTCCATGTTGAGCTCCGACTGGCGTTGGCTGGCGAGCAGTTGCGCGATCTCGGCTTGAGAGGATTCGGCGTCCAAGCGCAGCAGGAGCTGACCCTTGGTCACCACGTCGCCCTCCTTCACCAGTACCGCCTCGACGCGGCCAACGATTTCTGAGACCAGCGTCACCTGGCCCTCATAGATGAGCGTGCCGGAAGCAAGAATGGAGGGCATGATCACGCGCTCGCTGACCACCTCGACCTCGACTTCCTTGCCCGCTGGCCCAAGCAGCATAGGGAAAGTCACGGCCGCCACGGCCGTGAGCAGGACACCCGCCACGGCGGCAGTCCATTTTTTTTTCATGTCAACGCAGCGCGACCCGGGACCAGTCGCGCATGCCGATCGCCCAAAACTGGGGCTCCTTGCTGTATGCGGTCCCGAACCATGCCAGCGAGTCTCTTCACTCCCTCCGCTATTTCGCTCAAGGTGCAATAGCTAAATGAAAGTCGAATTTCCGTGCGTTTGTTTTCGCCTATGTAGAAGTAGTCCATCGGTGTCCAAATCACGCCGTACCGATCCGCAGATATGGACAGATCTTTCTCCGAAACCTCAAAGGGTACCTTCAATGTCAAAAAGTAGCCCCCAGTGGGACTGTTCCAGCCTATGCCGGAAGTCCATGGCTCATC
>DASQOS010000407.1:0-3254 GCA_035644375.1 Rhizobacter sp. | reverse complement strand
ATCGGCGCGCGGCGGCACGGTTGGCCGATCAGATCGGTGCGGCCTTGTCCGCACTGGCACGCGGCCAGGCGGCCGACTGCGGCGCGCCGGAGCGCTGACCCGCCGCGCCGACGCAAGGTCGTCGCACAGTCCTGCGGATGCTCCAGGCCGGTGTGCAGACACACCGGCCGGCCGGCATCAGGCAGCACGAGGCTTTCGAAGCCACGCCAATGGTGCCCAGGCTGAAGCGACGGCCTCAGACCGCGCAGCTGCGAAACCCGCTGAACAAATCGTCGCGCTGCGGCGGCTGCGGGTTGCGCAGCTTGGGGTGGCGCAGCCGGTCGCGCGTGGCAAACGAAGCACCGCGCAGCACCTTGTGCGCAGCCCAGGCCGAGGCCGGCGCACCGGGTACCGGGCCGGGCTGAAAACCGGGGTACGGCCGAAAGCTGCTGGCCGTCCATTCCCAGGCCTGGCCCCAGCGGAAGCCGCGCGACGCGCCGGCGTGCGCGGCATGCTCCCACTCAAGCTCGCTCGGCAGGCGCCGCCCGGCCCAGCGGCACCAGGCATCGGCCTCGTACCAGTTCACGTGCATGACCGCTTGGGCCAAGGGCACGCGCGTGAGCCGGCCGAAGCGCCGCAGCAGCACACCCTGGCGCATCTGGTCCACATGGCGCGGGCAACGCCGGCCCTCGCGCTGCACCCAGGCCCAGCCTTCGGTGCTCCACCAGGCCGCCTCGTCGTAACCGCCATCTTCGACGAACTCGCAGTACTGCGCCCAGGTGACCGGTTGCGTATCGATCTCGAACCCGGGAATGGCCTGCAGGTGCATCGGCCGTTCGTTGTCGAAGGCAAAGCCGCCGGGCTCGGCACCCAGGTGCCACGCGGTCGCCGGAAACAGCAGCGGCTCGCGCGCAGCGGCGCTGCCCGGCAGCCGAACCATGCCGCTGTCCAGGCCGAGCGTTTGCGCCAGGCCGGCGAAGACCTCGCTTTGCGCGTCTTCGTGGAACAGCGCCAGGCGAAAGAAATACAACGCGTCGTCGTCTTCGCCGGCATGTTCGAGCAGTTCGAGCGTCGTCTCCAGCGTGTCGAACAGGTACTCCCGGGTGGCCTGCGGGCCGGGCAAGTCGAGCAGCCAGTGCGCATCGTGCGGCACCAGCGAGGTGTCGAACCACGCGTCGGCCAAGGGTTCGATGGAGGCGAGCCGCGGGCTCGCGGGGTCGGCGCGCGGGCCGCGGTGGCGCTGCAGGTTGCGCGAAATCCAGTGCTCCTGGAACCAGCCGATCTGCCCCAGCGTCCACAGCGGCGGATTCACTTCCGGGTGCAAGGGCACCGTCAGTTCGGGGTCGTCGAGCACCTCTTCCCACGCGCTCAGCCAGCGCAGCGAGTGGTTGCGCGCGTCCATCAGGGCCAGAGACAGCAAGCCCTTGCCGGCGCGGCGCATCTGCGCCGGCTCCAGAGAAGGTTGATCGAGACTGGGCACGTGGTGTCGCGGAACTGAAATGACAAATCGGGTTCGAAATTGTGGCACCGGGGGAGAATCGGCCATCTGGCGCAAAAAATGCTCAAGTCGGCTCACGACACGCCGACAACGCGGCACGAGGTGCATCTTGGCCTCCGGCCGTGCTCGGTACGCCATCTGCAAAGCTTCTCGACAAGACACCCGTGATAAACGACATCGAATGGGTCAGCCGCTGTGCCGACCGCCTGCAACATCATTGGCCTCACGCCAGCCGGCAAGCCATGGAAGACTGCGCGCGCGACTTGCTCGGCGACCGTCGTTGGCGCCGGCTGGCACCGGAGGTGGCCGGCGTGGTGTGGCTGCGCCTGCGCAACGAGTCCGTGGGGTCCAAGCAACCCGGCATGTCGCCAGGTGCGGGCCCGACCCAAAGCCCCACAGGCTAGTTCAGCGGCGCGCAAAGCGCCACGCCAAGCCCACGCACAACAGCGCCGGCGCGATCAGCGAC
Organism: Rhizobacter sp.; assembly: GCA_035644375.1. Lineage (GTDB taxonomy): Bacteria > Pseudomonadota > Gammaproteobacteria > Burkholderiales > Burkholderiaceae_C > Rhizobacter. The sequence goes on along the minus strand of DASQOS010000407.1, from coordinate 1,311 downwards.
CAGAACTGCAACCAGGCAAAACCCACCGCACCGCCCGCAGCGCCGAGGGTGAATGCGAACACCGAGGCCCAGGTCTGCGCCATGCGCCGGTGCACGCGCCGGCGGTGTGCCGGGTCATCGTCATGGCCGGCCGCCAGCGCGACCGTGTCGATCAACGCCTGCGTCACATTGCTGGTCATCACCGTGGTCGACGGCATTGACGACAGTTCGATGCGCAACAACGCGTTCTGCACCGCCATCGCGGCCGCCACCAACATGCCGGCGAAGGTCGGCAGCAGGTCGTCCGGCCGCACATGCGGGCCAAAGCGCGTTGCCGTGGCCAGCGCCAGCACCAGCAGCAAGGCCTCGACGCACAGCAGCAGCGGCAGCGGCTTGAGGCCGGCGCGGCGCAGCAGGTGGGCCGCCTGCACGGTGAGGACCACGCTGCTCACGAACACCGGCAACGACAACAGCTTGGCGAACACCTCGCCGTTGCGGTTGACCAGCTCGGTGCCGATCAGCGCCAGGTTGCCGGTCACATGCGCCGTGAACAGCCCGAACAGGCCGACGAACACGCAGGTGTCGACGAAGCCGCCGACCAGGCTCAACAAGGCCACATCGATTTGTTGGCGCCGCTCGGTCGCCGGCGTGATCTCGTGTGTCACCAGGCCCTTTGATGTCAACCAAAAAAACAGGCGTGCGTGTCGTCTTCGACCAGCACCAGAAACTCTTCCAGCGAGCGCACTTGCGGCGCCGGCTTGTAGAGCAGCCACTTGGCATCGGCGTGTTCCCAGAAGACTTTCCAGATCTTGCGCGATTTGACGTAGGTGGTTCTCGCCACCGGGTGCTCGTGCATGAGCGAGGCGTCGCGCCAGTCGGCACGCAGCTCGAAAATCTCGACGCTTTGGCCGGCAATGCGAAACCCCAGATCGACCTGGGTTCGAACGTGCGGCGGCGGACGGCGCCGGTCGACGAACGCCGCCACCAGTTTCTCGCACCGCTTCGCCTCGAACTCGCTGAACGCCATGTGGCCGCCACCCCGCCCTGCCGGAATGGGTGACACGATACCGGCTTTCCGGGACAGGCCGCCGGCGCCGCCGGTCGCAGCGCAGCGGCCGGCGCGGTGGCGCGCAGTTTCAGGCAGCCCGCTTCACGAGCCCGCAGCGACTTCCACCAGCACCGGCTTGGCCTGGTACCGCTCGGGGAAGAGACGTTGCAGGGCCTGCACTTTCGGCAGGTCGTTGACGACGATGTAGGGGTAGTCCGGATGCAGCGTCAAGAAGTTCTGGTGGTAGCCCTCGGCGGGATAGAACGCGCTGGAAGCTTCAATGC
>DASQOS010000406.1:0-8498 GCA_035644375.1 Rhizobacter sp. | reverse complement strand
TGAGCACGTTGGGGCCGTCGCTGCCCGGGATCTGCGGGTCGCGCGGGCGCACGCCGGTGGCGAGGACCACGTCATCGAACTGGGCGGCGATCAATTCGGCCGCGGTGATGCGGGTGTCGAGTTGCAGGCGCACGCCGGTGGTGTCCAGCCGCTGGCGGAAGTAGCGCAGGGTTTCGACGAACTCTTCCTTGCCCGGCACGCGCTTGGCCATGTTGAACTGCCCGCCGACCATCGAGGCGGCTTCGAACAGATGCACGGCGTGACCGCGTTCGGCCAGCGTGCTCGCCGCGGCCAGGCCGGCTGGGCCGGCACCCACCACGGCCACCGTTTTCTTGCGCAGCGCAGGCCGGATCAGCAAGCTGGTCTCGTGGCCGGCGCGCGGGTTGACCAGGCAGCTCGCGAGCTTGTTCTGGAACGCGTGGTCCAGGCAGGCCTGGTTGCAGGCGATGCAGGTGTTGATCGCCAGGCTTTGGTCGGCCCCCGCCTTGTTGACGAACTCGGGGTCGGCCAGCAGCGGGCGCGCCATGCTGACCATGTCGGCGCAACCGTCGGCCAGGATCCGCTCGGCGGCCTCAGGCATGTTGATGCGGTTGCTGGTGATCAGCGGGATCGCCAACCCGGCGCCGCGCAGTTCATTGCGCATCTTTTGCGTGACCCAGGCGAACGCACCGCGCGGCACGCTGGTGGCAATCGTCGGCACGCGCGCCTCGTGCCAGCCGATGCCGGTGTTGAGCAACGTGGCGCCGGCACGTTCGATGGCCTTGGCCAGCGTGACGGCCTCGGCCCACGAGCTGCCATCGGGAATCAGATCGAGCATCGACAGGCGGTAGATCAGGATGAAGTCGCGCCCGACCGCCTCGCGCACGCGCTGCACGATCTCGACCGCCAGGCGCATGCGGTTCGCGTACGCGCCGCCCCAGGCGTCGCTGCGCCGGTTGGTGTGCGTGACGAGGAACTGGTTGATGAAGTAGCCCTCGCTGCCCATCACCTCGACGCCGTCGTAGCCGGCCTCGCGCGCCAGCGTGGCGCAGCGCACGAAGGCGCGGATCTGCCGCTCGATGCCGCGCGCATTGAGCTCGCGCGGCACGAACGGCGAGATCGGCGACTGGATGCGCGACGGCGCGACGCACAGCGGGTGGTAGCCGTAGCGCCCGCTGTGCAGGATCTGCAGCGCGATCTTGCCGCCCTCGGTGTGCACGGCGTTGGTCACTTGGGTGTGGCGGCGTGCCGCACCGCGCGTCGACAGCGTGCCGGCAAACGGCTTGGCCCAGCCTTCGATGTTGGGTGCGAAACCGCCGGTCACCATCAGTGCCACGCCGCCGCGTGCGCGTTCGGCGAAGAACTCGGCCATCGCCGGGAAGTGTTTGCGGCCGTCTTCCAACCCGGTGTGCATGCTGCCCATCAGCACGCGGTTTTTCAGTGTGGTGAAGCCAAGGTCGAGTGGTGCCAACAGATTTGGATAGGGAGAGATCATGCGGATTTGGCAACGCCGTGCAGGGCCGCGATCAAGCGGTCGATGTCGGCCGTACTGTGCAATGCCGACAACGAGATGCGCAATCGGGCGCTGCCCTCGGGCACGGTGGGCGGCCGGATCGCCGGCACCCACAGCCCTTGCTCCAGCAGCGCCGCCATCGCCGCCATGGCGCCGGCGTTGCTGCCGACGATCAGCGGCTGGATGGCCGTGGGCGATTCGACATGCCGCCACGGCAGGCCGGCCGTGCCTTGGCGCAGCCGTGCGACCAGCTTTTGCAGCTGCTCGCGGCGCCAGTCGTCTCGCGCGATGACCTTCAGGCTGGCGCGAACCGCCTGCACCACCATCGCCGGCGTCGCGGTGGCGAAGATGTAGCTGCGTGCGCGCTGCATCAGCCATTCGATGGCCGTGTCTTGGCCGGCGACGAAGGCGCCGGACACGCCGGCTGCCTTGCCGAGGGTGGCCATGTAGATCAGCCGCGGCGAGCTGATGCCCAGATGCGCGATGCTGCCGCGCCCTTGGGGGCCGAGCACGCCGAAGCCGTGCGCGTCGTCGACCATCAGCCAGGCGTCGTGCCGTTCGCACAGCGCCAGCAGCTCGGGCAATGGCGCGATGTCGCCGTCCATGCTGAACACCGTGTCGGTGACCACGAGCTTGCGCCGCCCCGGCGATGCGGCGAGCTGCACCGCCAGCGTGGCGGTGTCGCGGTGCGGGTAGATGTGGCGTTCGGCGCCCGAGAGCCGTGCCCCGTCGATCAGGCAGGCGTGGTTCAGCGCGTCGCAGAACACCGCGTCGCCGCGCGCGACCAGCGCCGGCAGCAGACCGACGTTGGCCACGTAGCCGGAGCCGAAGTACAGCGCACGCGGCAGGCCGGCGAACTCGGCCAGTTCCTGCTCCAGCGCGGCGTGCGGCGCCTGGTGCCCGCAGACCAGCGGCGACGCGGTCGCGCCGACGCCGTACTGCGCGGCGGCTTGCTGGGCGGCTTCGATCAAGGCCGGGTGCTGCGCCAGGCCGAGGTAGTCGTTGCTGCAAAAGGCCAGCACGTCCGCGCCATCGACGCGCAGGCGCGGGCCAGCGACCGCCTCGACGACGCGGCGTTGGCGGCGCAGCTGCAGCGCGTCCAGTTCGGCAAGTTGGGTGTCGAAGCCGGCGAGGGTGTCGAGGGGCAGCGTCATCGAGGGGCGGCCAGGGTCAGAACAGGTCGCGCGGGTCAAACGGGTCGCCGGCGAATGGAGGGTCCGGCTCGATGCGGTAGTGCCTCAGCTTGGCCTTCAGGCGCTTGATGTCGCCGAGTTCTCGCAGATCGCGTTGTAGGTTGCGCGTTGCGGCTTTCAATTCAGCGATGTCGCGGTCAAGCCATTGAAGAACCAGTGCAGGGTGCGCACGGCGGCGCGAGAAGGGGTCGTGGCCATCGAACGAGGTTTCGATGCAGCGGATTTCTTCTTCCAGTTCGGCGAGCTGTTCGGTGAGCACCTGGTTGTAGTGCTTCAGGCGCGATTCCGACAGGGCGCCGATGTCGGCGTGGTCGATTTGCTCGGCCTCCAGCTGCAGCTGCAGCAGCCCCAGCAAATCGCTCTTTTCATAGGCGGCATTGGCGCGTTGCATCAGGGTGGTCTTGCGCGCACGTTCTTGGGTGTCGGTTTCGCGGTCGGGGTGCAGGCTGCTGGCCAGCTTGCGATAGACCTCGCGGATGGACTGGCTCGCGGCTTGCGCCTCTTCCTGCTGTTTGGCTTCGCGGGCCAGGGTCTTGGCCGACGGCTTGCGCTGGCTGCGCTTTGGCGCCTGCGCGCTGCGTGAATCGGCCTGCTCAAGCAGTTTTTGCTGCAGCCGCGCCAGCATGTCCTCGGGCGAATCGAGTTCAGCATCGTCCCCCAAGTCCACACCCAAGACGCTTTTGATCAGGGCCCGGGTCGAATCGGCGGCCATCTGCTCTTCTTCGGCAAAACCCAGGTCGCTGTGCTTGTCGTAGAGGGCGACGAGTTCGGGCTTCGTGCCGTGGGCCAGCAACTCGCCGACGATCGACGCAATGAGGTCGCGCAGCTTGGCCCGTTCGGTCTTGGTCAGGCCGTGGGCGTCGTAGGCCGTGTCCAGCAAGCGGACCAGTGTTTCGCGGGTCTCGTTGTAGTGGCTGAGCACCGGCTCGAACTCGCCTGCCTGCTTGGCCCGAAAGCGCGGCAAGCTGTCTTGCCAGGACTGCAGCAGCTTGCGCTGTTCTTCGATCTTCTGGATCAGGCGGTTGAAAGTTTTCTGGCCCTTCGACAGGGCCGCGCTGCCTTGCGGGCTGGCGATGCGAACGACGGAAGAGGTGTGCTTGCTCATGCGGGCGGCCGAGGATTTGGCGGAGGTGCTGATTTTCGCATCGGCTGCGTCGCTCGGGAGCGGGTCGGTGGGCTGACCTGCGATCCGGCCCCCCAGGCCGTTCACAGATTCAATCGCCGCGCCCCGCTGGCACCGCATCGCCGCGCGCTGCAGGTCACGCACGCGCTCTTTCACGCCGGCAATGGCGCGCTGCAGCATCGGTTCGGGTCTGAGGCCTGAACCTCACATGTTTGCGGCCACATCGGCCTTGATCGGGCGTAAAGTATCTGCCGCAGCGCTGGGCACCACCCACAAGCCTTGCAGACATGACGCACGAACAGCACAGCGGTCGACATGCTTTTGGAGAAATATAAAGAGGCATCACGAATGACTCATCTCCTGTCCTTGTCCACGGCCTTGCCGCCCGCGCGGTTCACAACCGCCGACCTGCTGGCAACCACCCGCGCGAGATTTTCAGCCGAGTTGATCGGCACCGTCGAAGGTCTTGGAATCCGGGACCGGTATTCCTGTATCGCGAACTACCCGGACTATCTCGCGGGCGAACCCATGCGAATGACGGTTTCGGCCACGGATCTGGCCGCCAGTGCGGCGAGCAGTTGCCTGGCGCGCTGGGCTGGCGACCCGCGCCGAGTCGGTCTGCTGGTCGCTGCAACGAACACACCGTCCCGACCTCTGCCCGCATTGGGCTCCGAGCTCATGGCTCGCATGCCTGGCGAGCTGTCGCGCGCGGCCAGCGTGGTCTGTATGCAGGCGCAAGGCTGTTCGGTTCTGCTCAAGGCGGTCGAGGTCGCAAGCTGGTATCTGGCGGCGCAGCCGGACAAACTGGTGCTCTTGGTTGTCTCTGAAGGCAATACGCCCTACCTGGCACCGCTGATGCAGGAGCACTACCAGGGCTATCGCGAGCTGGCGCGCCTGCACAAGGAGAACGGCCTGGCACACACCGGGTTAGAACAACGGCGCCGGCACACGACGCTCGCGATCCAGACCATGCTGTTCGGCGACGGCGCGGTGGCCCTGCTGATGGGCCGGGACGAGGCCGGCGCTTGCGCGCGATTCGGTCCCATGGCGCACCTGACGAACGAAGACCCGATGGACTCCGAGCTGCTGAGCATGGACTGGGAAACGGGCTGCACCGGCAACCCGCGGCCGACCTACGTCATGCGGGCCGAGGTGCCGCAGCGCGGCGCGCACTATGCCGTGACGCTCGTGAGACAGTTGCTTGCGAACCCCGCATCGCCGGCGAGTACCGTCAATGGGCTCTCTTGCTACCTGGTTCATTCCGGCAGCAGGAAGATCCTCGACGGCGTCTTTGGCCAGCTTGGGGTGTTGTCGACAGCCTCAGCGAAGGTCGGGACTTCGTATGACACGTTGGCAAGCTACGGCAACCTGTCGGCGGTTTCCATCGGCTTCATGTTGGCCGCGACGGCAACTGAGGGGCGGGCCGGCAGCGCTCTCTTGGTGGCCTTTGGGGTCGGCTTCACCGCGACGGCCGGCACCGTGACTTTCGAGTAGGCCAGGCGTGTCGTTGAAGAACAGCAGCCCGACGTTCTTCGGCATCGGGTCGGCGGGTGAGCAAGCAACGCGGCTGAGCGGGTCCTGATTCTCAGCCCATCGCCGGCGGCAGCCAGCGCACATTTTCAGGCCGTGGCGGTGCCGAATACGGCACGTCGGCCCACAGCGGCGCCTGCAGACGCGTGCGCAAGGTGTCGATGTTGGCGTCTTGTGCGCGCATCTGCGGATCGATGCGGTTGGCGACCCAGCCGGCGAGCCTCAGGCCGCGCGAAAGGATCGCCTCCTGCGTCAGCAGCGCATGATTCAGGCAGCCCAGGCGCAGGCCGACCACCAGCAGCACCGGCAGCTGCAGCACCAGTGCGAGATCGGCGCCGCTGTGTGTGTCGTTCAGTGGCACCAGGAAACCGCCGGCGCCTTCGACCACCACCGCATCGGCCTGCGCGGCGAGCTGGCGATAGCGCTCGGCCAGCAAGGCCACGTCGATGTGCTGTCCGTCCAGGCGCGCCGCCAGGTGCGGCGACATCGGCCGGCTCAAGCCGTACGGGTTGTCGAGTTCGCGCGGCACGCGGATCGAGCTGGCTGCACGCAGCGCGACGACGTCTTCGTTGTCGCCGCCACGGTCCATCGTGCCGGCGGCCACGGGCTTCATGCCGACCACGCGCCGATGCTGCGTGCGCAGGTGCAGCAGCAGCGCGCAACTGACCAGCGTCTTGCCGACCTCGGTGTCGGTGCCGGTGACGAAATAGCCGAGCGTCATGGCGACGACTGCCCCTCGGCCGGCCTCACGCCAACACCTCCTCAAGCGCGGCCAGCGCGCCTTCGGCCAGCCACTGACAGGCTTCGCGGTCGATCACGTAGGGCGGCATGAAGTACAGCGTGTTGCCGATCGGCCGCAGCAGCAGGCCGCGTTGCAACGCGGCTGCGTGGTAGCGGCGCGAGAACGTTGGATCGTCGGTGTCGGTGTCGATGTCGATGTCGAAGGCCCAGATCATGCCGAGCTGGCGTGAGCGCAGCACCCTTGGGTGGTGTGTCAACGGGGTGGCGAAGGCGCTCAGCTGCGCCGCGGTCTCGCGGTTGCGCGCCAGCACGTCGCCCTGCTCGAACAGCTCGAGCGTGGCCAGCGCGGCGCGGCAGGCCAGCGGGTTGCCGGTGTACGAATGCGAATGCAGAAAGCCGCGCGCGGTGCTGTCGTCGTAGAAGGCATCGAACACGGCGTCGGTGCACAGCACCGCCGACAGCGCCAGCGTGCCGCCGGTCAGTCCTTTGGACAAACAGATGAAGTCGGGCTGGATGCCGGCCTGCTGGTGCGCGAACAGGCTGCCGGTGCGGCCAAAGCCGACGGCGATTTCGTCGGCGATCAGGTGCACCTGGTAGCGGTCGCACAGGGCGCGCGCTTGGCGCAGGTACTCGGGGTCATGCATCGCCATGCCGTTCGCGCATTGCACCAGCGGTTCCAGCACCAGGGCTGCGGTGGTGGCGTGGTGCGCTTCGAGGTGGCGCTGCAAGGCCTGTGCGCAATCGCGCGCATGCTCCGCGGCCGACACGCCGGCGGCCGCGCCGCGCGCATCCGGGCTGGGCACGGTGGCGCTGAGGCGCACCAGCGGACCGTAGGCCTCGCGGAACAATTCGATGTCGGTGACCGACAGCGCGCCGACGGTTTCGCCGTGGTAGCCGTGCGCCAGTCCGATGAAACGCGACTTTTCGGGGCGCCCGACATTGCGCCAGTAATGCGCGCTCATCTTCAGCGCGATCTCGGTGGCCGAAGCGCCGTCGCTGCCGTAGAACGCGTGGCCGAGGCCGGTCAGCGCCGCGAGCCGCTCCGACAGCTCGACCACCGGCGCATGCGTGCAGCCGGCCAGCATCACATGCGACAGCGTGTCGAGCTGGTCCTTCAGCGCGGCCGTGATGTGCGGATGGCCATGGCCGAACAGGTTGACCCACCACGAGCTGATGGCGTCGAGATAAGGCTGGCCGTCGGTGTCATACAACCACACGCCCTCGGCGCGTGCCACCGGCAGCAGCGGCAGGGTTTCGTGCAGCTTCATCTGGCTGCAGGGGTGCCAGACGGCGCGGCGGCTTCTCTCGGCCAATGAGGTCATGACGACACCACCATTGCGCCGCGAAACGCCTCGAAGATCAGCATCAGCGGTGCGTGTTCGGTGACGATGCGGTAGCTGCGGCTGGCGCGCGCGTCGGGCAGGCCGACGTGGCGCCACAGGCGCTCTTCGATCGCCGCTGAGCAGCCCAGCGGCTCGCGTTGCACGAACAGGCCTTGCAGCAGGTGGCCGACCGGCGCCGACCCGGCGTCCAGGCCGCTCAGAAACCAGTCGGGCACGGCGTCGAGCCGCGTGAACGACAGGTTGTCCATCATCACGCGGCCGTTGGCGCACAGGCTGGTCACGCGTTCGAGCCAGGCCGTGCCGCCCAGCTGCTCGCGCACCGCGTCGGGCACCTCGGTGGTCTGCTGCTGGTGGTGCAGCAGCACCTGCACCGGCTGCTCGGCGAGCGCTTCGCAGGCACGGGTGGTGGAACCGTCCAGCGCCAGCAGCAGGCGCCGCAGCGGCTCGTGTTGCGGGTCGGTTGGAAAGAGGCGTCGCTCTACACTCATCGCTCTGTTGATGTCGGTGGTCGAATTGAATTCCAGGATCGTACCCGTCCCCCTTGTCGCATCGCCGCAAGAGGTCTACGCCCGCCTTGGCACGCGCCACCTGAGCGTGCTGCTGGAAAGCAGCAAGCGCATGCCGGGCTTGTCGGGCTGGTCTTATGTGGCCGGCCCGGCGCTGGGCACGCTCGAAACAAGCGATGCCGGAACGACCTTGCGCGACGTGCTCAGCGGCACGCTGCAAGACCGCTGGGCCGACCCGTTCGACGCCGTGCGCGATGTGCTGGCGCGGCTGACGGCATCAACGCTGCAAGGCGAGCAACGGCCGCCCGGCCTGGGCTTCATCGGCGGCCTGGTCGGCTACCTGGGCTACGACTTGGCGCGCCATGTGGAGCGCCTGCCCAGCCTGGCGCTCAACGACCCGCCCTTGCCGCCGATGCGGCTGCTGTTGTGCGACCACGTGCTGGCCTTCGACCATGCCGCCGCGCAGTGGTACTTCTGCTGCATCGCCTGGCCCGGCGCCGACGCAGGCCAGCGCGAGCAGGTGTGGGCCGAGACCTTGGCGCGAGCGCAAGCCGGGGCGGCGCAGGTCGG
>DASQOS010000405.1:0-2439 GCA_035644375.1 Rhizobacter sp. | reverse complement strand
AACGGACTGCGCGAGGTTGATCTGCGCGTGCGCGGCTTCGGCCATCACATCGCCGCCCTGCTGGCGAGCCCGGCCAAAGCGCAGATGTCACGCGGAGGCACTGCGGCGCTGGCCCGCGCGCTGGAGGCGGCTGCTCGCGAGAGTGGCGGCGAGTTCCGCACGATGACCGAGCTGAAGCGAATTGTCGTTGAAAGTGGCCGCGCTGTTGGCGTCGAAACGACAGAGGGCGAGTTCATCCGCGCCAAGCACTTCGTTGTCTCGGCGCTCAACCCGCACCAAACGTTTCTTGATCTGCTCGACCATGCGCTCGTGCCGGCCGACATCCGCGATCGGGTCAAACACTTCCAATACAACCTGCTCGCACCGTTGTTTGCACTGCATCTCAATTTGCGCGAGCCGCCACGATACGCGGCGAGCGCCAGCTATCCGGCCCTCAATCACGCATTTATGGTCATCATGGGCCTCGACCACTCCGATCAATTCGGTGACATCGTACGTCATCATGAAAACGGCACGATCCCACCGACGGTCATGTGGGGAGCCTGCCCAACCTTGTTCGACCCAAGCCAGGCACCAACCGGTCAGCACACGGGTTTCATGTGGGAAAAGCTGCCCTATCGGCTCAAAGGCAATCCGGATTGGTCCGGCATCGGTGAGGAACATGGCCGCACGATGCTGGCGCTGTGGCGGAAGCACGCGCCCAATCTTGCGGACGCCGTGCTCGGTTCATTCACACGTACACCGATGGACACCGAACGATCGCTGCCGAACATGCGCGAGGGTGATTTGCTGGTTGGCGCCTTCACCAATGGCCAGATCGGCTTTCACCGCCCCTTCCCTGGCGCTGGCTCCTATCGCACACACCTACCGGGTCTTTATCTTTGTGGTTCGAGCAGCCATCCCGGTGGAAATATTACAGGCCTCCCCGGTTACAACGCGGCCCAAGTCATATTAGCCGACATCGGCATTATCCCTGATTGGTTTCCGCCGCTGATTTCAGACCACTTGGCGGCCATTTCCTGATCCTGAAAATGTCAGGATAGAATGACCATCGACATGGCTGGACCACCGGAGACGAGCTAATGATGAAAGCCCTGCTTGCGGCAACTCTGTGCGCCGGATGGGCTCTGCATGGCATCGGCCCTGCGCATGCACAATCTCCGGCCTATCCCAACAAGCCTATCAAGATGGTCGTACCCTTCCCTGCCGGCGGTTCGGTGGACGTGCTGGCGCGCGTCATCGCAGACCGGCTCGGCGCCGTGCTTGGTCAGAGCGTCGTGATCGAGAACCACGGCGGCGGCGCAGGCGGCAGCAACGCCGCGAAGATGGTCGCGGCCGCCAACCCCGACGGCTACACCGTCCTCATCACCCCCGGCGGAGCGCTGACAACCGGCCCGGCCGTGTACAAGAACATCGGCTACGATCCGGCCAAGGTGTTTGCGCCGGTCGGGCTGCTTGTCGAGACGCCGCAGATCATTTCCGTGCATCCCGACCTGCCGGTGAAATCTCTGGCCGAGGTCGTGGCCTACGCCAAGGCCAACCCCGGCAAGCTTTCCTGGGGCTCGCAAGGTTTCGGCACCTCACCGCATCTGTTCGCCGAACTGCTGAAGCTCGAAGCCGGCATCAACATCCTGCATGTGCCCTATCGCGGGACGGCGCCGATGCTCACCGCCGTAGTTGCCGGGGAGGTCCAGATGGTCGCCGACCCGATAACCTCCAGCCTGCCGCACATCCAGTCCGGAAGGCTGCGCCCGCTGGCAGTCGCTGGTGCCGAACGCACTCCCAAATTGCCCGACGTGCCGACCACGGCGGAGGCGGGCTATCCCAAGCTGGTCGCGCCGTTCTGGCTTGGCGTGGTGGCGCCGGCCGGAACGCCGACTGCCACCATCGACAAGCTCAACACAGCGTTCGGCGAAAGCCTCGCCCCGCCGGAGACGCGTGCGCGGCTTGCCACGCTCGGGGCTGAGATCAAGGTCGGCACCCCACAGGACTTCGGCAAGATGCTCGCCCAGGAGCTTGCGCTGTGGACCAGCGTCGTGAAGGCCGCCAACATCACGGTGGAATAGAGGTTATGGATCTGAACCTACGCGGCCGGACTGCCCTGATCACTGGCGCCTCTAAAGGCATCGGGCGCGCCATCGCCGCAGTGCTGGCGCGGGAGGGCTGCAACCTGATACTCGTGTCACGCACGGCGGCCGATTTGGAGGCCGCGCGTCAGGAGATCGCCGCCAGCCACAACGTCAGTGTCGTCACCCATGCGCTTGATCTTTCCGCAAATCCTGCGATCAAGGAGCTCGTGGCGGCGCATCCTGACATCGACATTCTGGTAAACAACGCCGGCGCCATTCCGGGCGGGCGCTTGTCCGAAATCGACGACACGCGCTGGCGTCAATCCTGGGACCTCAAGGTGTTTGGATACATCAACATGACCCGCGCCTT
>DASQOS010000404.1:0-2592 GCA_035644375.1 Rhizobacter sp. | reverse complement strand
CGAAGTGCACGGCCTGGCCAGCGGCGCCCGCGTGGTGCCGCGTCCATCGCCGATCGTGCCGATGCTGTTGGGCGCTGTGCATCACCCGTGGCGCCGCGGCGAAGACCGCACGCTGCATTTGCCGGTCGGCGACGGCTTGCTCGGCCGCGTGATCGATTCGCACGGCCATCCGATCGACCGCAAGGGCCCGCTGACCCACGTGCACAAAGAGCCGTTGATTCGCCGGCCCATCAACGCGATGGACCGCGATCCGATCAGGAAGCCCTTGGACACCGGCGTGCGCGCCATCAACGCGATGCTCACCGTGGGCCGCGGCCAGCGCATCGGCTTGTTCGCCGGTACCGGCGTCGGCAAATCGGTGCTGCTGGGCATGATGGCCCGCTACACCGCGGCCGACGTGATCGTGGTCGGGCTGATCGGCGAGCGCGGCCGTGAAGTCAAGGAATTCATCGAAGACATCCTGGGTGAAGAAGGCATCGCCCGTTCGGTGGTGGTGGCGGCGCCGGCCGACTCGCCGCCGCTGACCCGCATGCAGGGCGCCAACTACGCCACCGCGATTGCCGAACATTTTCGCGACCGCGGCCGCCACGTGCTGCTGCTGATGGATTCGCTGACCCGCTATGCGATGGCACAGCGCGAGATCGCACTCGCCATCGGCGAGCCGCCGGCCACCAAGGGTTATCCGCCGAGCTGCTTCGCCAAGTTGCCGCAATTGGTGGAGCGCAGCGGCAACGGCATTCATGGCGTGGGCTCGATCACCGCGTTCTACACGGTGTTGAGCGAAGGCGATGACCAGCAGGATCCGATCGCCGATGCCGCGCGCGGCATTCTCGACGGCCACATCGTGCTGTCGCGCGAATTGGCTGAAGCCGGACACTACCCCGCTATCGACATCGAGCGCTCGGTCTCGCGCGTGATGAACAACGTGAGCCAGCCCGAGCACATCGAGGCTGCGCGGCGCTTCCGCCAATTGCACGCCAAGCACAACAAGGCGCGCGACCTGATTCAGCTGGGCGCGTACGCCCCGGGGCGCGACAACGAACTCGACACCGCGGTGCGCCTGCATCCGCAAATGACCCAACTGCTGCAGCAGGACATGCACAAGCCGGCCTCGTTGGCGCTGAGCCTGCGCGACCTGCGCCAGGTGGTGAGCAACTGACATTGCATGAAGGACTCCACATGAAGCAACACCTGTTCATCTCAAGGGCCGCGGCGCCGGGCCGCCCCAAGCAAGGTTCTACCCTCTCAGCGAGCGGGGTGCTGTCATGACCGACCGTTCCATCGAACCTTTGATCGCGTTGCTGAACCAGTCCGAGCGCGAGCGCGACGAGGCGCTGGCCGCGGCGCAACGCGCCATGGACGCGCAAGCGGCTGCGCAAATGCAAGTCGACCAGCTGGTCGCCTACCGCAGCGAATACGAAGAACGGTTTCGCGAGCAATTCAGTCGCAAGAGTTCAGTCGACATGCTGCACTGCTACCAGGGATTCATGCTGCGACTGAACCAGGCCATCGATCAGCAGCGCGCCGTGACGGCGCATGCGACCGTGCAGCACGATCACGCACGCGGCGTGTTGCGCGAGCAGGAGCTTCGCGTGGCATCGGTTCGCAAGTTGCTGGATCGGCGCCTGTATGAGCTGCGTCTGGTGGCCGACAGACGCGACCAGAAGCAGACCGACGAATTTGCTGCGCGCGTGGCCTGGAACCGCCTGGCGGCTGCGGCGGTCACGCCGGCTTCGTGAGGCGAGTGCGCGGTGCCTGATATTTCGCGTTGATTGATTCGATGATCCCGGAGCTTGTCCCATGACCGCAGCTGTATCTCCTTCTACAGTTTCTCCGTCGCCAACGCCGGCGGTTGCGCCCGCGCCGCAACGCCAAGGCGGCTTTGCTCAGATGTTGAGCCGCCAGCAGAACGCCGTGCAGGCGCAGGGTGCAGACAAGCCGGTTGTCGAGAAGCCCTCTCCCGCCAAACCCGAAGCGACCTCATCGAACCCGCCTGAAGACGGCACGGAGCCGAAAGTCGCCGTGAATTCGCGGCCGACCTTCAAGCTGGCCGCGCCGGAGCATGGCAAAGACAAGACGGCCAAATATCGCTTGCAACTCAAGGCCTCGGATGCCGCCGAAGACCCCGACGCGCCAGCTTCCAAGACCAAGCGGGCTGACCGAGCTGCAGCAGACGATGTGCCTACCGACGCGCTGCCCGGTGCCGGCCTGCCCGTCGATGCACAACCGCCCGCAGCGGTCGCGCCGCCAGATGCAGCCCAGGCCGCGGCGCTTGCCACGACGCAGGCTGCCGCACAGGCCGATGCCGGCAGCGCCCCTGCGCTCGGCGACGCGACCTCTGCAGACAAGGGCGTTGGCGAATCAGAACTCGGCCGGTCCGCCAGGAAATTGCGCGCTGACACGACGCCCCGACCCACGCTCGGCGCCACGGACACAGCACAAGGAGCGCAAGAAGCACGCAGCAGCCGCCACGACGATGTGCGGGCCGCCCCCGATGCCACGGCCGCTTCAGCCTGGCAGGCTGTTGCCGAGCACGCCGCGCTGCCTGCGTCGTCCGAGAAAAAGACTGCATTGCCCGGTATCGAAGGGGTG
>DASQOS010000403.1:0-4548 GCA_035644375.1 Rhizobacter sp. | reverse complement strand
ACCGGGGCTGACCGCGAACTGGCAGCCGGCATTGCGGGCCGATTGCACATCGGCCACGTTGCGCACCGTGCCGGCACCGACGATGGCTTGCGGCACGGCGCGCGCAATCGCTTCCATGCAGCGCAGCGCCACCGCGGTTCGCAAGGTAATCTCCAGCACCAGTACGCCACCGTCGACAAGGGCTTGCGCAAGCGGCACCGCGTCTTCCAGGTGGTCGATCACGATGACGGGAATCACCGGGCCATGAGAAGCCAGTTCAAGAGGATTCATAGGGACTCCATACTCCACCGGACTTAGCTTGTTCACAACCACGTGATGGCGCCTTCTTCTGCCGTCAGCACATTGCGGCGCATGCCGCCGAACAGTTCGCGGCCCAGCCCGTGGCCATTGATGTGCACCTGCTGAGTGCCGATGTCCGGGTCACCTCGTTCAGCCCAGGCGGCTGCGTCAACCAATGCATTCAGTGTGCCAGCCACGCCGTCCAGGCGAATCACATCGCCGGTGCGCACCTTGCCCAAGGGGCCGCCCGCCATCACCTCGGGGCTCACGTGAATGGCCGCCGGCACCTTGCCGGACGCGCCGCTCATGCGCCCGTCGGTCACCAGTGCCACCTTGAAGCCCTTGCCTTGCAGCACGGCAAGCGGTGGCGTCAGTTTGTGCAACTCGGGCATGCCGTTGGAACGTGGGCCTTGGAAACGAACCACAGCGACGAAGTCGCGTTCGAGTTCGCCGGCCTTGAACGCGGCCTGCAATTCTTCCTGCGTGTTGAACACGATGGCAGGCGCTTCGATGACGTGATGGTCTTGCGGCACGGCCGACACCTTGATCACCGAACGGCCGAGGTTGCCCGTGAGCAGCTTCAAGCCGCCGGTGGCGCTGAACGGTTCTGCCGCCGTGCGCACGATGCGGTCATCGCCGCTTTGCGCCGGCAGGTCTTGCCAGGTCAGCCGCTGCTTCTCGCTGTGCGGCACCTGGCCATATTGACGCAGGCCGCCATCGGTCACCGTGGCCACGTCGGCGTGCATATACCCTGCGTCGATCAATTCGCGGATCACGAAGCCGGGTCCGCCCGCCGACTGGAACTGGTTCACGTCGGCACTGCCGTTCGGGTACACGCGTGCGAGCAGCGGCACGACGTGCGACAGGTCAGAGAAATCGGTCCAGTCGATCACGACGCCGGCCGCGCGCGCCACGGCCACCCAGTGGATCAGGTGATTGGTCGATCCGCCGGTGGCCAGCAAGGCCACCATGGCATTGACGATCACACGCTCGTCCACCAGGTGGCCGATGGGCATGAAACGCTCGCCTTTCGCAATCGCCAGCACCTTGTGCACGGCCTCGCGCGTGAGCAGCTCGCGCAGTTCGGCGTGCGGGTGAATGAAGGCTGCACCCGGCACATGCAGACCCATGGCTTCGAGCAGCATCTGGTTGCTGTTGGCCGTGCCGTAGAAGGTGCACGTACCTGCACCGTGGTACGCGGCCGATTCGGCTTTCAACAGTTCGTCGCGGTCCACCAAGCCTTGCGCGTACTGTTCGCGCACCTTGGACTTGGCACTGTTCGACAGGCCGGTGCTCATCGGCCCGGCGGGCACGAACACACAGGGCAAATGGCCGAAATGCAAAGCGCCGATCAGCAAGCCCGGCACGATCTTGTCGCACACACCGAGCAGCAAAGCCGCATCGAACACATCGTGGGTCAGCGCGATGGCGGTGCTCATGGCGATCGTGTCGCGCGAAAAAAGACTCAGCTCCATGCCCGCCAGACCTTGGGTCACGCCATCGCACATGGCCGGCACGCCACCGGCAACCTGGACGGTGGCCCCGAGCTTGTGGGCCTCGTCGCGAATCACGGCCGGGAAGCCTTCATAGGGCTGGTGCGCCGACAGCATGTCGTTGTAAGCGGTGACCACACCAATGTTGGGCGCACGCTCGCCGACGATGCGCAACTTGTCGTTCGAAGGCAATGCAGCGAACGCATGCGCCACATTGGCGCAGCCCATGCGGTCCGAACCCCGGGCTCGGCCTGCCAATTGGTCAACTTGCTGAAGATAGGCGCGGCGTGTGCCGGCGCTGCGTTCACGAATGCGCTGGGTTACTTCAAGCACGGCTTGCTTCATCACAACACCTCAAGAATCTGCAGTGGTCACTGTAGCTGGCATGGTAACCAGGTTGCATGGTCGGCACTTCGCTCAGCGCCGACTCACTGCACTGCAATTTCGTGGCCCGCCGAGCGACGAGCCCGCGCCAGCAGCTCGGGACATCCTGCGTCCTTGCCGCCACCGCTGCCGGGGTCGATGAGGGGAATCACCGCCGCCAGAGGATTGACCAGTGCCAACAGCGCGGCCAACCCGAGTTGGCGGGCAAGCGGCTTTTTTTCCAGCGAAATATCAGGCGCACTGAACGTGCCTTTGACCTGGAGCGGCGTGCGCAAGGTCACCAGACTGAAGTCCTTGGGACTGACCACGGCGCGCAGGTCCATCGATTCGTTCAGCAGCGACAGGCTGCCGTCCACCCAGACCGTCGAGTCTTTTGTATCGACCACCAGCGCGCGCGGGCGCAGCACGCCGTTTTCGGCCTGCAGGTCGGCCACAGCGCAGGTCACGGGAAGCAGGTCGTCGCCCTTGACGAACACACCCAAGGCTTGCGCGACGTCGATGCCGGCAGCTTCAACGACCAGGTGCGACAGCTTGCCGTCGCGCAGCCAGGTCGTGGCCGTCCCATTGATGCTGCCGAGGATCTGCGCGGTCGACCTGCCCTCGCCTTTCAACCTGGCATGGCCGACCAGACGCCCGGCGATGTACGGCGGTGCATTGCCACCGCGTTCCTGCTTCAACCAGGTCTCCAGCGTGACACCGCTCCAACGCACGTCGGCATCCCACAACGCGACCTTGCCGCTGCCGTCGAGCCCGATGCTGCCTTCGAGATTGCCGTCTGCGGTGCGCGCCACCAGGTCGCTGATCAGCAGCTTGCCCCGGTTCAGCGTGAGATGCGCTTTCAGCGGCTGCAGCGGTTGCGCAAACAAGCTGCCGAGCTCAACGCGGTCGAACGCCAGCAGCACGTTGGCATTCATGGCCCGCAACGACGGCAGGTCGAACTCCCGGTCCGGCAGCACACGCGCCTTTTTCGGCGTGCGCGGTGCACTCGCATCCTTGGGGGGCAAGGGCGGTGCCGAAGGCGCCTCAGGTTCGCCGCCGATCGCAGGCGCCAAGTCGGCCAGCAGCACGCGCGGGCCTTGAACGCGGCCGGACAACAGGGGCACCGCAGGCCGCGTGTCGAAGCTCAGCGCACCGCTCAGCTGGCTGCTGCCGACAGTGGCAGCGTCGGCGACCACGCTCCAGACCTCGCCTTCCTTCTTGATGCGGCCTGCGAGCACGAACGGGCCGGTGCTCGGCAGCGTCACGCCCAAGGGATCGCCGGCGGCGGCCAGCGACGGACCGCTGACACGGATGGCTCCGTTCATGCCGCTGAGCTTCAGCACATCGGTGACCGTGCCGTTGAAGTTCAGCGAGGCCTTGCCGGCTTGCAGGGCCAGCACCACGGGCGTGGCAGCGGCATTGCGGCCGGTGTCGAGCAAGGGGGTTGCCCCTGCGGACCTCAACTCGGCCGTCACCTGCACCTCGCCATAGGTGCCACGCGCACTCGCGATCAAACCCTGGACCGCCGCAGGCAGCGGGCGCGGGTCTTGTCGCAAGGCATCGCCTTCGGCCAACCGAAGCTGCGCCAGGATGTCGGCCTTCAGGATCGCATCGACATAGCTGAGTTCACCCTTTTGCACGCGCAGCTCATGCACGGTCGGAATCGGTGTCGCCTTTTTTGCCGGCCCGGCATCGGCGCTGCCGAAGGTCCAGGATGCCCGGCCATTTTCTTGGCGTTCCGCATGCACGACAAGGTGGTCGGCACGCAGCGACGCGATGTCCAACGGCGCCCCTTGGCGCGCACGCCAGAGCGCCGGATAGGTCAAGCGCACGCTGGCGCCTTCAGCGCGCAAAAAATAGGGCTGCTTGCTCCAGGCCGGCGCACCGATCTGCAATGCCGGCACGCTGACGCGCAACGACCCGAAAAAGCGCATCGATGGCCGGCCTGGGCCGGCATCGTTCAACTGAACCTCGCGCTGGAGCGTGTCGCTGAGCATGCGCTGCACCGGGTTGGCCAGGAAAGGCCAGCCGGCCATCTCGCAGACGGCAAAGGTGCCCACCATGGCCACCAGCACCACGGTCACCGCCATCCAGGGGGGCGACCGATGGGCCGGCTTGGGGTCTGGCTGCCGCGGCGCGCTCGTGCCCATCGCGCTCGTGTCCATCGTTTACTCCATGCAGCGGTCCGACGAGCATCGACCTTAAAGCCGCGGCAGGCGCGCACCCATCAGCGACGACCGGCAGCGCCCGTGCGGAATGTCCTACGCGCCAGCGCCGGGCCCACCGGCCGGCGCGAAATTTTGCACGTCGTGGTCTCGATCGCTCAGGCCCGTGCGTCACACGCGGGCGATTCACTCTAGAGTTCGAGGTATGCAGCTCGCCGAACCTCTGTTGCCTCTGCCGCCGCACCGCG